>JAIBAG010000032.1 GCA_019695305.1 bacterium | reverse complement strand
TTATAGTATCTAAAAATGCAACTCCTTCTGGTGTAAGGGTTACCTGCTCTTGAGCCGACATATGAAGCTGTGGCTTAAGATGGAGAGGCAAAGAAAACTTTGAAGGTGGGGGTGTTAATGAAGGAAGTGCCTCGTTTGTAAAATATGACCCTTTATTTTCAGGACGCGCCAAAACCTTGGGTGCTTTTTTTGCGTGTTTTTGAAATGCCCCCTCATTTTGGGCAGATAAAAAAGCCGCTTTATGGTGATAATTTTGACGTACTTTCCCCATATACAAACACTATCCAACCCCACCTTAATTATCGGTTAAAAGGACTTAAAAATTGTTGTTAAAACAGGGGGGGGGCAGCAGAAAGTGAGAACAAAGTGTTATCAGGGGGAATATTTTAAGGGCTTGCTAATATATATCTAAGTTATTGATTTATAATAGTATTTATAAAAAATCACACTAAACTCTTCCCGTCAATTGAATGAGACAGGTTTTTGCCTAAGAGTTTTAGGATGGTGGGATACACATCCATACTACGCATGGCTGTTTTGTTGGTAATAGGATGATTGATAATGAAGGGAATTTTCATATGCTCTGGGCATATTGAGCCGTGAGAGGCTTTATGTTCAGGAACTTCATATTTGTCGCGTAAATCATGGCCCGGTTTAGCCGAAACAATTACATCGCCAGAACGGGGAGATTTAAAAAGCATGTGGAGTTGATAAAAAACGTCGGGATAATGAGTATTAAACGTTTTTGCATAACTATCATCAAAACTCATACTTACATTTTTAGGTTTTTCCGGAAGATTTAAATTTAAGGGTTCGTAGCCGCTCCATTCATAATCTACCTTACTGTCATGCACTTTAAAATAGCCGTGCCCACGTTCAGTTAAAAGATGAATTTTTCCATCTCCTCCCTTAGAGGCCACCAAATCAACTTCGGGACGTAAACGTATTTCATCTAAAAGTAAGCTTTTGTGAGACAATTCTTCAAAATAGCAAGGCTCGTCCCAGCCCTTTTCAGATTTAAAATACAAATGCGCCATGCCATTACCCGATACCATAGAGGCAGCATTCACATTGCGTTTAAATATTTGAGTATAATAAAGTGTTTTATAGCCTTTGGTATCCAAAAAAGGACTGATGTCAAAATGACGGCTTGTTTCCGATAATCCGTGATCGGATGCCATAGCAATAAGGGTGTCATCATATATTCCGTTATTTTTGAGTGCTTCTATCATATTACCCACATGTCGATCGAGTTGATGATAGGCATTGCGGGTGCGTTCACTAAAAGGCGATGTACGATGCGAAATTTCATCAATGCCGGGGTAAGTAACAAAAACATATTCCGGTTTTTTACTGATAAGCGAAATTAGTTTTTGTGACATCTGTTCGTCTATAAAATCCCAACGGTCGGTTAAGTGCGCGTAATAGTAGTACCAAATACGACTAAGTGCCGTGAGGTTATTTTTAAAGCGAATACCCTTATAAACCCCGCTTAAAATATTATAAGAATCCTCAGAATTATCAAAAATACTGGGGTACTGTTGACTCGAATCTGGATTAATTAAAAAGGTTTCTAGCCCTACATAACTTCTAAAACTTTTAAACGACCAACCTCTCTCAGCATAACTTGCCCTGTCAAACCAGCGGATACCTGGCACATTAAAAGTACCCGGGTGGCAGCCGTTAATAAATGGGAAATAAGCAGGACCAGTAGTAGAAGGAAATACTGTAAGCATTTCCTCAAAAGAACCATTTTCAATAAGATAACGAGAAATATGCGGCAGGTTACCAAGTTTTAGCTCTTCCCGAAGCACATCCGGACGGGCGCCGTCGGCTAAAATAAAGATACAACGCTTATATTGCTGTACCACTTTTACTTCATTTCCTTAAGTTTAGTTTCCATACGAGTAATAAGATCGGGAAAACCATACTTAGTAATAATGGTATCAAACTGAAATTTATAATTATCAACAAGAGAGGCATCATCCACTATTACATCAAAAATTTGCCAACCATGAGATGAATGTCTGAGTTTATATTTAATTTGTAAATCTACCTTTTCTGAAGGCACTGCAATACGTGTTACAACTTGAGATTTAGTTTTTTCTGGATCTAAAAACTCTTCGCTTAAGTAAGAAATTTTATAGGATTTATCATTTCCCTTAACATGTTCCTTTGAAAAAATAGCCTTTTTTTCCAGTAATTGAACCATTAATTCCACAAAATGATTTCGGTCTTTGTCAGATAAAGTATTCCAATGTTTATCCAAAGCTAAAATGCTTAATTCGCGTAAATCGAAGGTACCGCGAATAATTTGGGTTTTAAGTTTTTGGTTGGCCTGAATATCTTCGTTAGATAAATTTGTTCCTGTTTTATATCCGTCAACTTTCTTGTCCAAATCTTTGATAGCCTCCATAGGAGTAAAATTTATAGAAGGTCCTGGTACAAGCGGAGCCTCTGCAACTGGAGCTGGTGGTGTTACCACAGGCTGAGTAGATGTAGTTTTCTCCTTTTTACAAGATGTAAAACTTACAATTAATGCCATACCTATTAAAAAATAAATTCTCATAATTTTTCTCCTTAGAGCTAGCTTGGTAAAAAGCCTAGCAGCTTTACATAATCTTATCACTTATTGAGGTGGTGTTATAAAAATCTCCAGCTTTAGCTCGCAATTCAGACAAGGCTACGTTGTAATTATAAATTGCCTGATATTCATAACCCTGATAGGTCATATAAGACTGAAGTGCATCAACATAATCTTTTTGATCCCCTACCCCAATATCCATGTTACTTTTAGTTAAAAAAACCATCTGCCGTGACGATTTTTTTTCTTCAGATACATAATCTAAAACCGTTTTGTTTTGCTGTACAGTAAGATACGTTTTTTTTACATCAAGCTCCAATCCCTGAAGAGCGGCATTGCGTTTGTAGCTGGTTTGCAAATAATCGGCTTTAGCTTGGTTAATTTTTGATTTTGTTTTAACAACATCTAACTCGCCCTTTAACTGTAAACCAATACCAGCCTTAGTAAAATTAAAAGGATTGGTAAAATTATTTTCGTCTCCGCCACCGGTAATCCCCGGAGCCCGTCCCACATCAAAAAAAGCACCGACACCCAAATTGGGAGCATAGTTTAATTTTTCAAGTTTAATCTGCTTTTCTTTGGCACTCACACCAGCTTGAAGTAATTTGTAATCGGGCATGGATGATTTAGATTTTTGAAGGTAGTAATCGAGGCTTCTTACTGAATAGGCAGAGCGTGTTAGAGTCCCATCAGCTAATGCTATATTTTGAGTAGGATCAAGATTGAGCTGTACTTTTAGGGCCTCCAAAGCCAATTTTTCGTTCTTTTTAGCTTCTAAAGACTGTTTTTGAATTTCAATAAGCGCTATTTTTAATTTTAAAATTGTAAGTTGATCTTTAACTTGGTCATTTTCTAATGCTTTTACTTTTTTCTGAATGGCGTCGGTTGCTTCATCTGTTAAATGATTGAGTTCACGAGCTAGCAAAATACCTTGGTAAATTTGATAGGTTTTTAAAATTATTTCATCGGCTTTTTTACTTTTTTGAAACCAAGAAGCATTAATTCCAATTTTAGCCAATTCCTGTGCTGTTTTAATTTTCCCAAAACTACTTACAGCACTACCCATTTCAATTTTAAAATTGTTAAAAATACTGATATCTCCACCAAAAAAACTACCGGCCGAATCGTCAATATCACCCGGAACAGGCGCTAAGCGATGCTCGTATTTAACAACCGGAATCATCCCTGGCTTGGCTTGCGATAGTTTGGCTTTAGAAAGTTTAATGTCTTGATCGGCAGCTTTTATTTGCTCGTTATTATGAAGTGCCATGTCGGCACACTGGGCAAAATTGAGAACAAGCGTTTTAGAAAAAGCGGTAGGTGCTAAGCAAAAGGAAACACCAATAAAGACAATAACTTTTGATATAAAAGACTTCATGGATTAAGCCTTTTATATAGGGTTTTATTAATATTTAAAGTTAAAAATTCTAAATTTAAGGCCTATGATTGGCCCGATAGCTTACGCATACGCAAACGCAGGGCATTTAGCTTGATAAAGCCTTCTGCATCGGCCTGACGATATACGTTATCTTTCTCAAAAGTAGCTAATTCTTGATTAAAAAGTGTTTTAACCGATTTACGACCCAAAAGGGTTACATTGCCCTTGTATAATTTAATACGGGCGGTTCCGCTCACATTTTTTTGTGAGTCGTCAATCATGTTTTGGAGCATTTCGCGCTCGGGAGCATACCAAAAACCGTTGTACACTAGGCTTGCATACTTGGGGATAAGGGTGTCACGCAAATGAAGCACTTCACGGTCGAGGGTGAGCGACTCAATAGCCCGGTGAGCCACATGCAAAATAGTGCCACCAGGAGTTTCGTAAACACCGCGGCTTTTCATGCCTACAAAGCGGTTTTCAACTAAATCTACACGCCCTACTCCGTGCTTACCACCTAATTGGTTGAGTTGCTTTAAAAGAGCTGCAGGGCCTAATTTCTGGCCATTAATAGCCACTGGATTACCGGCTTCGTAATCAATTTCAATAATTTCAGGTTTATCGGGAGCTGCCTCGGGCGAAACCGAGAGCAAAAACATGTCTTCGGGAGGTGCACTCCATGGGTCTTCCAAAATACCACCTTCAAAACTGATGTGGAGAAGGTTTCTATCGGAACTATAGGGTTTCTTTTTGGTAACCGGAATTGGAATCCCATGTTTTTCGGCATATTCAATAAGTGATTCGCGACTATTTAATTTCCACTCACGCCAAGGGGCAATAATTTTAACATCTGGCTTTAAGGCATAATATGTAAGTTCAAAACGAACCTGGTCGTTACCTTTACCGGTAGCACCATGAGATACATAAGCGGCGTTTTCCTTTTGAGCTATTTCAATTTGGCGCTTAGCAATTAGCGGACGGGCAATAGAAGTTCCCAACAGATAGGTTCCCTCGTAGATGGCATTAAAGCGCAGCATAGGAAATACAAAATCACGTACAAATTCTTCACGCAGGTCATCTACATAAATATTAACGGCCCCAGTTTTTTTTGCTTTTTCGGGTAAACCCGATAACTCTTCTTCTTGTCCCAAATCGGCAGCAAAACAAACTACATCCAAGTTTTTTTCCTCAATAAGCCATTTTACAATAATGGACGTATCTAAACCTCCAGAATATGCCAAAACCACTTTTTCTTTTGCCATGATAAGTCTCCTATTTTTTTCTTTTCATTAAAAATTCAAGAAGCGCCATCTGTGCATACAAACGATTTTCCGCTTCATCAAATACAATAGACTGTTGTCCATCAAGTACATCGCTGGTAATTTCTTCGTCGCGATGGGCTGGCAAACAATGCATAACCAACGCATCTTTTTTTGCATAACTCAGCAAATTTTTATTAACCTGAAAAGGAGCAAAAACAGCACGTTTTTCGTTGCTTACTTCCTGCCCCATTGAAAACCAGGTATCGGTGTTAATAAACTCGGCACCCTCTACAGCTTTTTGGGGATTAGTGGTAATAGAGATATTAGAAAATTGAGAAGCCTCGTCTAACAAAGATTTTTGAGGATAATAACCCTGAGGGCAAGCCAAACGCAGATAAAATTTAAGAAGCATGGCCGCTTCAATCCAGGTATTGGCCATATTGTTACCGTCACCCACATAGGCCACCGCACAATTTGAAAGTTTCCCTTTTTTCCTTTCGGTAATGGTCATTAAATCGGCCAAGAGTTGACAGGGATGAAAATCGTCCGTTAAGCCGTTAATAATAGGGATATCGGCATGAATAGCCATTTCGTTAAGGCCTTCCTGGGAAAAAGTGCGTAATACTAAACCATCTAAATAACGCGACAACACGCGGGCTGTATCGGCATAGGTTTCACCACGCGATAACTGGCTTGAATTTTGGCCAATATACACCACACTGCCACCCAAACGTGTCATGGCCACTTCAAATGAAATGCGTGTTCGCGTAGATTCTTTTTCAAAAATTAAGCCCAGCACACGACCTTTTAAAACCGATAAAGGTTTTTTATTTTTTTTAAGCTGAATGCCGCGTGCAATAATGGCCGTAATTTCCTTTGCAGTTAAATCACGGAGTACTAAAACATCGCGTTTCATGCAGCGGCCTTTCCTAAATTTTCAAAAGCTTCATCCAAAACGGAAAGAACCTCTTCCACTTGTTTTTGAGAAACAATCAGCGCCGGCACCAAACGGATGATTTTATTTTGAATGATATTGATTAAAATACCTTTAGAAAAACAATACTCCTGAATGCGCGGCCCATCTTCAGAGTGAAGTTCCACACCAATCATCAGACCCGCCCCTCTCACTTCTTTAATCACATCATACTTACCAGCCATCGTGCGAAGAGCTTCCATTAAAAAATCAGATCTTTTCCGAACATCCTTTAAAAAAGTTTTGGCCGAAACGATATTGACGGTTTCCAAAGCTACAGCGGCGGAGAGCGCATTACCGCCAAAGGTGGAAGCATGAATGCCAGGCTTGGCAATAGAGGCAACGATATCATTCACCAAACAAACACCAATGGGAACACCACTACCTAAGGCTTTAGCAATGGTCATGATATCGGGCTTTACACCAAAATATTCTGAAGCGGTAAAATATCCTGTCCGTCCAGCGCCCGTTTGCACTTCATCAAAAATTAAAAGTATCTTATTTGCATCACACAACGAGCGCAGGCTTTGTAAGAATTCTTTCGTACATAAATTCACACCGCCTTCACCCTGTATGGGTTCTACAAGAATGGCACAGGTGTTCGCACTTATCTGAGCTTTAACACTTTCAATATCATTTAAAGTGGCCACTTTAAAGCCCGGCACTAGCGGGCCAAAACCTTCCTGGTATTTCTTTTGCGCCGTCGCACTTAAAGCACCCATCGTCCGGCCATGAAAAGATTGGCTAAAGGATATCACTTCGTATTTATCAGAATTTCCCGAATGTGTTCCCCAGTAACGAGCGAGCTTAAGAGCCGACTCCACCGATTCTGCCCCGGAATTACAAAAGAAAGCTTTGGATAAGCCCGTCAGCTTACAGAGTTTTTCGGCCAAAAGAGCTTGTTCGGGAATATGATAGAGATTAGAACAATGAAGAATCTTTTTAGCCTGAGACGTAATAACTTTAGTGATCTTAGGATGGTTATGGCCTAAACCATTCACAGCAATACCCGAAACAAAATCAAGATACTTTTTGCCATCCGCCCCAAACAAATAACAACCCTTCCCATGAGTCGCCACAAAACTCTGTCGACCATAAGTTTTAAGAACATACTGTTCCGTCAATTGATGTATTTTCTTCATCTTTGCATTCATATCAAAAAAACCCAAGAGAGAGCCATTTAGTTTGGAAACTTTTTATTTTTTAAACCCTCTGAACTTGATTGGAACAATCGGGATCTAATAGATCCAATCAAGTGAAGCGGAGCGTCGCGTGGGTCGTCCCACGCGTAAGCGTGTTTAAAAAATAAAAAGTTTTCGAACTAAACGGCGGTTCACGTCAACAACGTCCCTACCCCTTCATCCGTAAAAATTTCCAAAAGAAGCGCATGCTGTACGCGGCCATCAATAATATGCACCTGACTCACACCGCCTTCCAACGCATCGGTGCAGCATTTAAGTTTGGGGATCATCCCGCCACTCACAATGCCATCCTTCACCATTTTGGGAATTTCCGACGAAATAATACGCGAAATCACTTTACCATCGGCACCCTTCACACCAGCCACATCTGTCATCAAAATGAGTTTTTCAGCTTTTAAAGCCGCAGCCACAGAACCCGCCACATAATCAGCATTAATGTTAAGTGATTCACCTGTGTCATCTACACCCACCGGAGCTACTACAGGGATAAGATTGCCACCTTCAAACTTTTTAAGAACATCAGGATTAATTTTTTTTACTTCTCCTACCAATCCCAAATCAATAATTTCGGAGGTCTTTTTGGTAACCTTTACTTTTTGAGGTTCCATCTTAACGGCCTGAATTAAATTGCCGTCTTTACCCGAAAAACCAATAGCATTGCCGCCGTTTAAATTGATGTAACCCACAATTTCTTTATTTACTTTACCTACCAGCACCATCTCCACTACATCCATGGTAGCCGAATCGGTAATCCGCACGCCTTGATGAAATTTGGATTCAATCCCCATCATCTTGAGTACTTCTTCAATTTGCGGCCCGCCACCATGCACAATAATGGGGTTTAAACCGATGAGCTTGAGCAAAATAACGTCACGCGCAAAACTCTTTTTTAAATCTTCATCTTCCATGGCATGACCACCATATTTTACCACGATGGTTTTACCCTGGAATTTTTGAATATACGGCAGTGCTTCCATCAATACTTTTGCTTTTTGAATTAAGTTTTCCATACGTTAGTCCTATAAAATATACTTACTCAAATCCTGGTTCTTCACCACATCATCTAAACATTTTTTTACATACGTGCGATCAACCGTAAACTTTTGTCCTGTTTTTTCGGGGGCCGTAAACGAAATTTCGTCTAAAATTCGCTCTAAAATGGTATGTAAACGCCTGGCCCCAATGTTTTCCATTTGTTCGTTGGCAACTGTTGCATATTCGGCAATACCTTCAATGGCCGAATCTTCAAATACTAAATCAATTTCTTCGGTAGCAAGCAGTGCTTTATACTGTTTTACCAACGAATTTGTGGGCTCGGTTAAGATCCGTAAAAAATCCTCTTTGGTGAGTGAGTTCAGCTCTACACGAATCGGGAAACGCCCTTGCAACTCCGGAATTAAATCGGATGGTTTAGAAACATGAAAAGCGCCGGCTGCAATAAATAAAATATGATCGGTTTTAACAACGCCGTATTTAGTTGTAACCCGGCTACCTTCTACAATGGGTAAAATATCACGTTGCACACCTTCGCGCGAAATATCCGGGCCATGTCCCCCGCCTTTTTCGCGTCCCGAAATTTTGTCTATTTCGTCAATAAACACAATACCCGATTGCTCGGTGCGCTCGATGGCCAGCTTGGTAATTTCATCCATATCAAGCAGCTTCTGCGCTTCTTCTTCTTTAATCAGCTTTAACGCTTCGGGCACTTTGGCTTTTTTCGATTTTTTCCCCTTGGGCATAAAAGACCCAAACATGTCTTTAACACTACGGCTAATATCATCCATGCTGCCACCGGTGGAAATCACTTCAATCATGGGTATGCCCATGGGCTTTTGCGGGGGCTCGGTATTAACATCCACCAAACGACTATCAAGCTTACCCGCCCGCAACATTTGACGTAACTTTTCGCGTGTGGCATCGGTTGATTCTTCTTCAGTTTCAATTTCGGCTTCGGGTTTAACCTCCACAAAATGATCTCCAAAAGGATCAGCCGGAATCGTTTTGGTTTTCTTTTCCTTTTTAGGCAGTAACAAATCCAAAATCCGTTCTTCGGCATTCTCATCAGCCTTAACAAGTACCTTGGCTTCTTCTTCGGCCTTCACGATGTTGATAGCAATATCCATCAACTCGCGTATCATCGATTCCACATCTTTACCCACATAACCCACTTCGGTAAACTTTGAGGCTTCCACTTTAATAAAAGGCGCATTAGCAAGCTTGGATAAACGCCGGGCGATTTCAGTTTTTCCCACGCCGGTAGGCCCAATCATGATGATATTCTTGGGTGCAATTTCGTCTTTAAGATCGGGCTCTACATGCAAACGTCTCCAACGATTACGCATGGCAATGGATACTGCCCGCTTGGCTTCGGCCTGGCCTACAATGTAACGATCGAGCTCGGAAACAATCTCGCGCGGAGTAAAATTTTTAATGGTGGTTTCGCTCATACTATAGTTCTTCCACAATAATATTTTCGTTGGTATAAATACAAATCTCGCCCGCAATATGGAGAGATTTTTCTACAATTTCTTTGGCCGATAAGCTGGTATTACGCATCAAGGCCCTGGCACTGGACATAGCATAAGAACCACCCGAGCCAATGGCACAAATACCATCATCCGGTTCAATCACATCGCCATTTCCCGATAAAGTGTAAATATGATCTTTGTCGGCAACAATCAAAAGAGCTTCCAAACGACGCAACATGCGGTCGGTTCTCCAGTCTTTAGCTAACTCAACAGCAGCTTTAGTAAGGTTACCGTTATGCTCGCCTAGCTTGGCTTCAAATTTTTCGAATAAGGTAAAGGCATCGGCGGTAGAGCCCGCAAAACCGGTAATCACTTTACCTTCACGCATCTTGCGGATTTTTTGGGCGTTCGACTTAATAACAGTATTACCAAGACTTACCTGCCCATCCCCACCAATCGCTACTTTTCCAGCTTGTTTAACAGCTAATATTGTTGTTGATCTTATCTTTTCTTTCATATGCTTATACCTAATTATATAAAGTTAAGCTTTAGGGTGAGACTGATCGTAAACTTTCATCAGCTGATCGAGATTTAAATGCGTGTATTTCTGCGTGGTCGATAAGCTTGAATGCCCTAGCAGCTCCTGAATGCTTCGTAAATCAGCACCCTGATTTAATAAATGTGTGGCAAAGGTATGGCGCAACACGTGCGGCGATACCGTTTTACCAATCCCACTTTTCTGGATGATATCACGCACCAGGCGCTGAATGCTGCGTACCGATAAGCGCTCGCTTCTCCAGTTTAAAAACACAGGTTTTACATCATTGGCCTGGGTAGACTTCAGCATTTCTTCCCTAAAAGGTAAATATTCAATCAAACGGCTAACGGCTTTTTCACCAATTGGCACAATCCGTTCTTTTTTACCTTTGCCCAACACCCGTACCAAGCGGCCAGAAAAATCGATACTCTCTAAATCGAGTGCCACAAGCTCACTTACACGCAGGCCACTGGAGTACAAAAGTTCCATAATGGCCATATCGCGCTTGCTTCTAAAGTTTTCTTCGGAGGGTTTATTGAGTACTCCCAACATTTCGTCTATATCCAAAAAATTAGGCAGCTTTTTAGGAATTTTTGGCGAGTGAATAGCCCGCGCCGGGTTTTGGGACAGAGCCCCCTTTTTTACCCAGTAACCAAAAAAAGTTCTTAAGCTCGATAACTTGCGCGCAATGCTGGTTGGTTTATTTTTTTGAAAAAGAACAGACACAAAGCTACGTAAAATAAGCGGATTAATGTGCGATAGCTTAATAGAATCGCCATCCATAGTTTCGGGCTGAAATTTTTTAAGATAGGCCACAAATTCTTCGAGATCGTGCAGGTAATTTTTAATGGTATGCGATGAAGATCCCTTCTCGAGTGTGAGCGATTCCCCAAAAGCATGCAAATGTGGCTCAATGGAAAAGAGGGCTGTTTCTGAAGAGTTGTTGAGTAAAGTGGCCATATAGCATTAACTACTGGAAAGATGCGGGTTTAGCATCAATAGGCCCTAAAACACAACAAAAAATTATAGATAAATAAATGATATTACAAGCAATACCAGCCATCCGGTCCAGGATTAAAGCGGGCCCTGAAACTAAAGAAAGCTTGAAAATATAAAAATAGCTAAAGTGAATAATTTTTTCATGAAATCACTTTTTTAATACTACCTCGTTTGGTTTACAGCCTAATTAGAAATAGCAGGAGATGCTGGTACAGAAATGCTTGGGAATCGCGCAGGTGGCTTATTAGGACGCATCTGATATAGATTTTCAGCAATTTTTTTAGCGGCTTCTTTCATAAAATCTTCCGGGGTTTGTTTGGCTGCCAACCAACCTCCCAAAGCCCAACTATTTTTATCAACAACAACAGTTGCCAACAGGTTTTTAGAAAAACCGTCACGAAACTCCACATTGGCATCAAACACGGCACTCCCGGCACCAAAACCCACCAAAAGGCGGGCTGTGCTATTACCTTCCTTCAAACGCGTGATTTGCCCGGAAATAACCAGGGTTTTTTCATCAATAAGCCCTCCAGCAAGAACCACCTCCAAAAAATTACCCCTGGCTTTAATTTCATCGGCAATAAAAGTGGCAAAATCACCAGAGGCTTTTTGTACAGCCTGCTTTGTTTTTTCTCTTTTGTAATCCTTTTTTTCCTTGTCAGACGCCTGATCCACAAAGTTTTCAACCATCACCCTGTCATAGGGTGATAAATCAAAAGCCAATGAGGGTGTACTGGTTTTGGTTGTAGAAGGCGTTGTGGACTGTGAGGTAGCCGGCTTGATTTTGGAAGTACTGCCGCAAGCCAGTGCTGTACAGCACATTAAAACTGCCAGAATTATTTTGAGATTTTTTGTTTTCATCACACACCTTTTTCTCCTTATGAAAATCTGCTCAATTTGAATAAATAATAACAGAATGATACCCATCTCCTGTATATTGATTGCTATACGGTATGAGATCACTTCTTCAACTTTTATAGAGGCATATCAAGGAAAAAAATATTTTTTTATGACGCAGCGTATCATTTTGAAGATTGAGTCGATAGGCTTCTGATAGAAGCTTTTGCCTCTATCTATTTGGATGACGCGGCCTACCCCAAAAACTAAGAGCGATTTTTTTTAAAAAACTGCAATGATCCGTTTCATCTAGGCCACACCGAGGTTCTTGGGGATTTATTTTACTTCTTCCAAACGGATTCGATCAAAACGGAGTTCGTCCAGAGTGCCTGCTACTGTGGTGTTTGAACCAGGGTAAGAAGTAAAGGTGATTGTGATTGCAGCGCTTTCAGCCTTAAAATTCCAGTCGATTGTTTTAATGGACCCTGTTTGATAACCGAGTAAAACTTGAGTGGCGTCCAGTTTTTCATCCACTCTTTCAATCGTTTTTAACTGATAAGGATCATTTCCTTTTCTTTTTAATTTTGCCAAATACCAGTTTCCTTCAGAGTCTTGGATGGGAATATAGGTTGTATCTTCCTGGAAAGGTAAAACACAGCCTTGTGGCATGGCTTCATCGGCTTCTTGTTTGTGTGATAGCACAAGTCCGAACGGTTTGTCGTTTAATTCACGTGGTTGATTGAGAACATGAGCTTTTTGAAAAACTCGCTTTTTCACAGAAAAATCATCGATTGCCACTATCGTATTGTTTTCAGTGTAGGTAATTTTTGATGGTGTAATATCTATTTTAATTGTTTGATCACCATTTTGTATGGTGATGACGCCTCCTAAATCGATACCGCTTAATACGGTATTAAACGAATAGGTTTTGCCTGGCGTAACTTCAAAGGTACGTGTTGTTTGATTGGCAGGAGCTTGGCTATCCAGGGCTTGTGGATGATATTTAGCATAGACGCGGCCCGACAAGCGAGGATAGGGTTCATCAGATTTATTTGAATTGGCAGTTCCAGGGATGGCACCACTAGCCACAATGCGTCCATCGGGCAATATTTGGGTAACTTTGGAGAATTCATCGCCCAAAACAACGGTTTCGGCAACAGGCTTACTCACATCGGCTGCAATAGCAAAAGCATCACTCTCAACGGTCACATCAAAATTATCATACGGATCTCTGGGATGTAGCTTGGTGGTTCCCGCTTCATGCCGTGCACCAGCCACAACAGCCACTATATATTCTCTATCCGAAGGCAACTCCACAGTATGTACATCATAGGGCGATTGTTTGCTGGTTGCTTTGGGCGTTATCGTTTTAAAGTACGGGTGACCATTACTGATGTTATGTGTGGTTTGCCAATCAGCTATTGACTCTTCGTTTGGGGGGACAGTCCCTTTGTAATCGAATGGGTATAGATAAGCTATAGAAGGACGTAAGAAATCCTGAGGGTTAGCGTGAATACGGGTTAAGTCGGAGGCTTTTGTCCAGTTGATACTTTCGAAAGTGAGGGTGACTTGTCCGGTTTCTGACGTTATTTTTGTGGGAGAAATAACAATGGATTCTTCTCCAACCGGCCGCACCTCCCTTGCAAAACTGATGGTACGCGGCGTGTTTTCGCCAACTGTTGCGCTCATGTCACCCACATGAATCGTTTTTTTCCATACCAATTTTGTTGGTATGATGCTTGTTGGGTTACTTTGTAATAATGTTAGCAATTGATCGAGAGTAAGGGCTGTTAACCCGGAAGGAAAATCGGGAGCTTTTTTCCATTGGGTGAAAGTGTATTCTTGAATCTTTCTGCTACTGGAAAGAAAAGCTGTTATCGATTCGATGGGTTGGGTTACCTCGGCATTTATTACGGCACCAGTAGCATGGCAAGAACAAGAGGTTGAGTGTACGGTATGAGGTAAAATGTTAATTTGATAAAATAGTTTGAGTGCTAATTCTTTAGCTATTTTTTTTCGGGCAAAAGGCTGGTGTAAAGAGTAAAAAATTGATCCAGCTTATTAATAGGTAATGTTTTTGGAAGAACCGGGGCTGTGACCGAATGATATTGAGTTGCTAAAGCTGGCAACTTTGTGTACCGGGTTTTAAGCGCAAGATAGGCCTTTATTAAGTCATCTCTGTACTGCACGGCATCGGCACATTTTTCGTTGGTAGAAATATCCCGCCATTGGGTATCAAATGCCGCCTTGATGGCACGTATGGCCTTTGGGTCGTTAAGTTTATTTTTATCTGCCAGCCATTGTTGGCCATTTTGGGAATTGTTTGAAAAATTTTGCAAATAAATATTTTCTGCCATAAATAAATATTTTGATATTTCACATCCATCAATTCCCCGGTGAAAAAATAAACGGGTACTTCACAACGGTGACCCCTGAAGATTCTGGAAAGGTCATTAGCTTAAAACGATCGAGAATAGCTTTCTCTACGGCAGGGCTGTTTAACGTTGTGGTGTGGATTTTAACGCTGGATGCATCCACCGTTCCATCGGCTTTAATTGTAAACTGCACAACCACTTTGCCTGCTAAAGAAGGATCATTTTGCAATTCCCTTTGATAACAATATTTGATCTGGGACATTTTTAATTTGATAACAGCATCAATAAGGTCACGACTCATAGTCCCTATTGTAACAGCTTCACCGGCAGAAGCGGTGGCACCCCTCGTACTGCTAGACCCCAAAGAGCCTCCTTTGCCAAACTCTCCAGCTCCAACTCCCGTACCGCTCCCCCCAAGGCCACTGCCTCTTGATCCCAATCCGCCAAGACCCGATTTTGTACCACCACCACCCAAACCTCCACCACGCCACCCAGACCACCGGAACCCATCTGTGTGCCCCGTGATCCAATAAGACCACCTATGCCAGAAGAGAGTGAAGCATCCAATCCCGAGCTAAGTTGATTATTGGGATCATTAAGTGCACCCAAAAGTTTTTTGTTCTCAGCCTCTTCGGCCGGCTTGGGTTTGGTTAAATCTTTGTAGCGGTTTTCAAAAGTTGCTGTGTACCAGGCTGCATCTAAAGTATTCATCAAACCAACAATAGTGCTAAGCCCTGTTGTACCACCTGTGCGCACCACAGCTTCAAATTCTTCAGCCAATTTTGCTTTCACAGGCGGCATGGCAACAGGCTTGTCTTGAGCATACGAAACAATGGAGCGTCTGGTATCAGTGCTCCAGTGAGAAAGATATTTTGTGATGATGACTGCGGGCTCACAATTTGTTTTTTCAAAAATTTTTTCAATAAGAAAAATAGTCTGCCCATTTTGAGGATCATCAAAACGCATGGCAACAAGAGTATCCAGAAGACCTTCTATTTCATCAGCAGTAATGATCTCCTTCAAAATTTGAAGAGAACCTTTTTTATGGCTTACATCGGATGTCTGGTGCGCCAAGGTTAATAATTTATCTTGAGCAACATCAACAAAAGGCCGTGTCGCGTCAGCTTGAGCCAAAGCCAACAGCTTTGAAAGGGCATCACCAACGGTAGCTGCATCATCTTGTACAGATGCGATATTGTCGGTATCAAACTTCTTGGGGAAGGTAGCGTTGGCAATAGACACTAAAACATCCACCTGATCTTGTGAGGAAATACCATAAGAGCTGGCCTCGGCTTCCATCCCATCTTTTAAAAGACCAACAAACAAAATGCCTTTTTGCTTGGCCAATTCGTTGTCATTCAAATGAGACAAAATTTGATAACTCAGCTGACGTAATGCCGCATCATCGGATTTATAGAGGGCATAGGCCTTGGGGAGAATACCGGCATTGTACTCGTAATCGAGAGAATCAAGTTTTTCAACAATCAATTGGGCATTGGCTTTATTATCTTCATTAATTTCGTTATTTTGCAAAAACCCAACCGCCCATCGGGTCCAAGCTCCATCCAGACTTGTCAATTTATCTTCCCAAAACCCAGAGCGAAACTGCACCGCTGGAAATTTATCTTTCCATACCGCAAAATCATCACTCGCTTTGTCATCTGATAAAACAGAATCCATCAAAGCTTGAAGGGCCCTATTCTCAAGGGGTGTGTTGTTTCTCGTGCCAGAAACATCAACATCCTGAATCCAATTATCTTCTAAACTTTTGGATGAAGCATAAGCTTTGCTGAAAGCTTCATAGGCTTTAATCAGTGACATACAATCTCCTTATTTTTTTAAAGGCATCGCTTAATAAGCTTTCATGCCTCCATTGACTTGTTTATTATCGTTTGAAATTATCAAAAGTTGCTAATTCACTGCTAATATTTTTTTTGAATATAGGCAATAATCTGTTTGCCAGCCCCCCATCATGCATTATTTCATGACGCAACACGTCAGGCTACTTTCTCTTGATTCTCGTGTTCCAACACAATATAGGGATTCATTCTTGAGAGGAAAAAATATGGCCGAATGTACAATCGACAATAGTTTATCGCAGGACAAAAATGCTTATCCGCTTTATCAGAAAATTATCAAAGCTGTTTCTTGTGAGGTAATAGACACATGCTTTTACCTCTTGCCTTTGAAACTCTTATGACAAAAAATAAATCTGTACCTTTTATATTTGATGGCATCGAATGAAAATCACTCAATCCCATCAAGCGCAATCGTACTTTTTTCAAGCAATGTGGTCCACTTGCCTAGCATTTTAGGATAGATTTTTTTGTCAAAATATTCTTTTGCACTGTCCTCATAATAAAGAACATACCAAAGATAGAACTGCCTCACCGATTCAAAAATCTCACTTAGAAATTTGAGTTGATATTGATCTGGTTGATCAGGGAGCCCTAAAAATCTTTTCGCAAAAAGTCGGATTCTGGCAGGAGTGACATTTTTGTGGTTGATGCTTAAAGGGTTATTCTGAAACTGATTGAAATAGCTTAGGTTAACTTTTAAAAGTGAATTATGAATATCTTGGAAAGAGTATAAATGGAGCAAAGTATCATACTGCTCTTGGTCATCGAGGGGACCATTTTCGAGTTCATTTTTAGCATAATCCAAAAACCGTTCTCTCATGACTATTAAATTTTGGAAATATTCCTTAGAGGGATCAATCATTTGTCTGCTACAAGCTATAAGCTGTTCTTACTTCTTGAAATTCCGGTAATTGTTGAATGGCAAGCTGGGTGAAAGATTCCTGGGATTCCCTAATACTCTTTCTTAACTTATCTTCCCCTTCTAATATGAGCATAGCTTTCATGCCAAAAACTTCTGCTTCCACTTCTATATTTGTATTTGAACCAATTCTTTTTTGACTGTCTTGATAAGCATGCCAAAGCTCATGCAATATTGCCATGTAAGAAGAAAAATCTTTAATTTTTTCCATATGAGGCTTAACAATATTTTCATTAGGAATAAAAATGGTGTTTTCTTTATGATTATATGCGGCTGCGTCTGTACTATTTTCAGGAAGCGTTTCAATTTTAATATCTCCTTTTTCTAAATGTCCCAAGATAGTTGTTACAAAATCCAAAGTGACGTCTTCTTTAAAAAAAGGTGGATTTCCCTGACCTATCCAATCTTTATAAGCCTCACCAAAAGTATAAACATTAAGCCACATTTTCACTAAAAAAATCGCTTCCATATCCGGAAATTTGGAAGGATCAAGATTAACAAGAATCTGAACCACCTTATCAATCAACTCAGAAATATTTAATATCCCCTTAGAGTTTTGCCCGATTCATTAACTACTACTGGCTGAATGGAACTTGTGTCTGCCATAAACGATCCTCATTTCTATGATTCTCCTTCTTCAAGATTTTAACGGGCATAGCAAGTTAAAATATCTTGGAATTATATTTCTCTTTCCCCTAGCCCATGCCAAAAATAAGAACCCGTTAAAAATAACCACAAAGGTCATACTGCTCCTTTAATAATTACTGGGGACAAATTCATTCATCAATTTTTTCTAAATTCTCTTTCAATCCATGAGCATAACAAAACCTCTATCGTTTTTTCGTTCCAGACTTACATAAAATACTGAATTTGAGATCGCCAGATAATACGACATTTTCTTTTACCGTGAATTCACGAGATTCAATAACCAGCCGGTAGGCTTATCAATATCGTATGTAAACTTCTCCTCAGTAATGGTCCGATGTTCACCTTGATGCCAATCCGGCTCCTTCTCAATAACCTTTAACTCCGGATAGAGTTTCTCGATTTGCTCTGCCGATTCGGCATGAATGTAACACCAAATTCCACCCATCCCATAATCATAAACTGCAAGGTAACGCTTTTTCACTATCCCATGATCCTCCATATTTTTTCTTGTGTGCCAGCTTCTTCTTCACGCTTTTTAAAGGCATATCAAGAAAAAAATATTTTTTTCATCACGCAAAAAGTCATCTTTGGGCGCCTTATTTTCAATTGCTAATGTTCAAACGCTTTGTCATCGTGTCTCTTATTGAGCTACGTAATAATGAAAAAACAATTCTTCATTCTTCTCTTTTTTTTCTTAAAAAAAATCCAGCCACCAAGGGAATACCATACAGAAAAATAAATAACGGGACAGAAAATAAAAATTGAACCACCCCTACCCCTACAATGACTGAAGTGTCATCATAATAATTAAGAAAGGGTCGAACTCCAAAAAAGGCACAACCCAATATATATGTTATGGTAATAACAGCTCCTAAAATCGAACAATAAATAAGCTCTTTAATATCTTTAATTTGTATACCTATCCAGATACAGACAATAAAAATGGGTAACAAAAAAATGAAATACCATATAAAATTGATGCTGAACATTTGCCCCAGTTGAGGCACAAGAATTTCAATATAAATAAATTTATGTAAAATCAGATACGTAGTTATCAAGGATATTATTATTTTAAAATAGATTCTTTTTTTAAATTTTAACATTTATAAAATCTCTATTTTTTTTGTTTGAGAAAGTCTTTTAAAGCTGGGCTCCCACCAACCAAAGTAATGTTCCCCTCTGGATCTGCCTGATAAAGTACAGTGGTATAGAAAGAAGCAATCCCTATGTTAAATCCGGATCTTATTTTTAGATTAATCTTAGAATAATCTTTTGGTAAAGTTCCATTTTTTAAAAGTGCTTGCACGGCATTTTTAACTTCGGTCATTCGCTTTTCCTCCTCCTCAAAATAATCCTTTGATAGAAAAGCCGAGAGGTTTAACTGCACAGTTTTTTTATTATTAAATATTGCGGTATTATGAACAATATCTATGTTTTCGAAATGAGTATTTTCTTCAATTACTGATCTCAGCTCTAAATAAGGTGTGAGACTATCTCGATTTTGAGCGAAAAAATATAAACAACCACTAAATATAAGCAGGGTAGCAAATAAACTTATAATAAATACCCTCTTTACTTTTGCCGGATCAGCAGCATGCTTAAGGATACCCTCGTTATATTGATTTACTCTAACAACAATACTTCCTGCAATTAAATCATGTATCCCCCGCTTTAAGGGATGCAAAGCGGTTAACAGAAAAACACCAATGATAAGAATAATATCAATGAGCAGCCAGATCATTTGAAAAGTCGGATAATTTAAAATCCCAAATGCTGCAATGATGTTGTCGCCATATACCATGGTAACCATAACCAGAGATCTTAAAAAGGACTTATTAAGATTCAATGGCTTTCCATCTAAATCTAAAACCTGAATTTTTAGAATTCTCTTAGATAGGGTTTGTCCGTTCCCTAAAGATGAATGGAGTAGGCTCGTATAAAAGAAAGTAATAAGTAAACCAACCCATACTCCCTTTTCACCGAGCTTTTCAAAATGGTCGCGAAAGACAAAGGTCACGGCAAATGCTAATACGCTTAACAGGAAAATATCTAAGAAATCAGAAAGAATTCTAATCCAAATACCTACGAAAGGTTTTTTGAGAGGAATGGCAGGTTCTGTATTTTCTATATTCATATAGCGTTGGTCAATCGGTACTGAACATCATTGTCGGGCATGAGAATATATATAATTGTATGTCTCTCCTTCTTGAAGATTTTAAGACTTCTATCAAGTACAAAACTTAATTTTTTATGACGCAATGCATTAAAGCGCAATAACAAATAAATTGTTATTCGTATGTTATTTGCTTAATTGCTCATAACATAATGAAATCTATACTCTCTCTTATTATATGTTTGTGTTTAGGTGTGTTGGCTTTTACCTTTCAGATGGAGCCTTATAAAGATTTGGAAGCCTTTAATAAAATTTACCTCGGTAGTGATAATCCAAGCGAACAAGAGGCTTTGCAAAAAAACTATCATCAACTTCGCGAGTCTCTTTTAACACCTAAATACAAACTCCAAGACTATGCTTTAAGCATTCTCATACTGTCGGTCATGCTTTTTATTTTCTTAAAAATTTACTCGATAAAATCTTCTGCTGATTTTAGAAACATTATCATTCCTTCCCCAACAAAAATTGTTTTGCTAGGTTTCATGGCTGCTATAGGACTGGTCCTCTCTTTTTTGTTTGGTCTAATTTTAACTGTCTTGCGGAAAGAAGTGCCGATATGGGCTGATTCCATAGGAATACCCCTAATGGCTCTGCCGCCAATGTGTCTGTTTTTTATTTTGGTGCTTATTTTATATTCGGTAATGGGCTGGATTGAATATAAAAAAACGCCCCTTTTCCCAGTATTCTTAAAAAGCACAAGGCCACATTGGGTCTGGATTATTATTTTTGGGCTTCCGCTGGTGCTTAGTATGGCTTTTTTAATACTATCCCTTATCATGGGAGCATTTTATTTCTTAGCCCCCACAATTTTATGGGTTTTATTTTTTACTTTTTGGTTGAGTGCAAAAAAGAGAGTGAGCGTACCTTTGTATAATCAATCTGCTTTATAACCCGAAACAGGTCCTACTCCGCTACCGCTTTTTTGAATTCTTCTGTTAATAGAGGAACTAAAGTAAATAAATCCCCCACAATACCATAATCGGCTTTGCCAAAAATGGGGGCTTCGGGGTCTTTATTGATAGCTACAATCACTTTAGAGGTACGCATACCGGCCAAGTGTTGAATAGCACCGGAAATACCACAGGCCATGTACAACTTGGGGTTCACCACTTTACCGGTTTGACCTACCTGCATATCGTGAGGAGCAAAACCAGAGTCAACCGCAGCGCGGCTGGCACCTACCGTAGCACCAATAACAGCAGCCATGTCTTGGAGGATTTTAAAGTTATCGGCATTACCCATAGCGCGTCCACCAGAAACAATAATTTCGGCTTCGGTCAAATCGGTTTTACCAACAGCACCTTGAACCTGTTCTTTCATGACAGCACGCAATTCACCGGCATCCAAAGCCAATACTTCGGCTGTAGCGGTAGCACCTTCGCTCACTACTTTTGTAGGGAACGAGTTAGGACGGGTGGTTGCTAATTGAATGGGAGAATTAAACGCGATTTCGACACTCGCTTTACCCGAATAAACAGGTTTACGGGCTACCAAATTTCCACCTTCAACTTTAAGATCGGTAGAATCGGTAGAAAGGCCTGCTTTTAAACGAGCCGCTAAGCGAGGGAATAAATCTTTACCCACTGCCGATGATGTGCCCAAAACAATTTTAGGATTAATCTTCCCAACAGCTTCGGTGAGCACTTTGGTAAATGCAATGGTGTTATATTTATCGAGCGAAGCGCTTTCCACCGCGTAAACTTTAGTAGCACCATAAGGAGCTAATTGACTAGCTAAAGCAGCTGTTCCCGAACCTAACAAGATAGCCGAAACAGTTCCGCCTTGTGCCAGCTCGTGAGCTTTGCTCACCAGTTCCAGCGATGTTTTCTTAACTTTACCTTCGGCACTTTCGGCCAATACTAAAATGTCTGCCATAATTTTTGGTGCATAGGTACGTAAGTGCGTAGGTGTGGAGGTTAAGATTTTTTCTTTAACCTACGCACCTCAGCACCTCAGCACCTCAGCACATTCGTTAGATTACTTTTGCTTCTTCACGTAATAATTTTACCAATTGAGCGGCTTGCTGGGCCGGTTCACCTTCCAGTTTCTTACCCGCAGCACGTTCAGCAGGCAGCTGGTAATTTTTGTAGGTTACAAGCGGAGCTACATCGCCCAATAATTCGGCGGCGTTTAATTTTTCAACCGGTTTACTCTTAGCTTTCATAATGCCAGGAAGCGATGCATAACGGGGTACGTTAATCCCCTTTTCACAACCGACTACAGCAGGGAATTTTACGTCGTAAACTTCTTTTGCACCGCCACTGATACGGCGCGTGATGGTGGCGGAGGTTTTATCGGCCGCAAGTTCAAATTTTTCGGCAATCATCACTTGAGGAGCATCCAACAGTTCGGCCAACATCTGAGCTACTTGGCCCATATCGCCGTCGATAGCTTGCTTGCCGCAGAACACCACATCAAAACCACGTTCTTTAATTACTTTAGAAAGAACTAATGCGGTGGTGTAGCTATCAAAGCTACGACCTTGCGAATCGATATGAACAGCTTTATCGATACCCATGGCTAAAGCAGTACGCAGAGCTTCTACGGTTTTATCGCCACCCAATGAGATAACGGTGGTTTCGGCCTGGGCTTTTTCCTTTTGCTTGATGGCTTCTTCAACACCAAATTCGCAATAAGGGCTAATAATGTATTTAATATCGGCTTCCTCAATACCGCTGCCATCCGCTTTCACGCGAATTTTGGTTTCGGTATCGGGCACTTGTTTGATTAGAGCTGCAACTTTCATATTATAGTCTCCTATAGTGTTAAAACTTAAATCGTTAATCCCTCTGTAAATAACTGATACACCTGATGAGCCGCGTCTTCGATAGAGTAACGCTTGCGTTTCATCAGCACCCACTCCAGCGCCATTTCATCGATAGCACCAAAGATGGCCCGTTTTAAAATTACGGGGTCGGCATCTTGTCTAAACACATTCTTGGCCTGCCCTTCTTCTATAATGACTTGAAGGATATTCATGTACTCAAAAAATTTGGCGTTGGCATATTCCTTCATAAACTTGGACGATTGTCGTAGTTCAATCTGGATAACTTGCGCCAAATCCTGGTTTTTTTGAACCAGTTCCAGGTGAAGCGTAATATAACGTTTAAGCTTTTCCTGGGGCGTACCGCCCTCTTTTACTTTATCGCTCACTTCATCGATAAACATGTCCATACTCTGTTCGAATATGGATATTAAGAGATCGTCCTTGTTTTTAAAGTACAGATAAATGGTTCCGTCGGCAACCGAGGCCACTTTGGCCACATCCGCTACCGTACTGTTAAAAAACCCCTGGCTGGCAAAGACACTAATTGCCGCCTGCATGATTTTTTCTCTTTTGTCACTAACACTGCGTTTTTCTGCTTTTTTCTCGGCTAACACGTGAACCACTCCAAAAATGAATGGCCATTCATTATCTTATTGGCAGGCTTTGTCAAGGTTTAAGAGAGGGTTTTTTCAGTAAGAATTACAGGCCTATTCGTCGTCTTCATCGGAGCCTTCAAATCCGTCATCGGGCTCCATTCCTTCTTCTTCGTCAAAAGAAACAGGCTGGGTTTCTTCGTCTTCCGATCCTTCAAAAGCAAGGCTATCATCCACCCACACGGTATTTTCGTAGGCTTCCACTTCCAGTACATCTTTCATAATCTCATCTAATACCTGAAGCTCTTCGTCACTAGGAACACGGCCGCTGACGATGGGTTTTCCGTTCACGCATTCCACATTAAGATAATCGGTGGTGATACGGCCATCTTCCGCTAAACTTTCGTTAATCGATTCAACAATTTCCTCATCAGACATGTCATCAAAATTCATAAAAAACTCCCGAAATGATTATGATATCTGTTCAACAAAAAAACTCATGGCTGTCAAATGAAAATTTATGTGCGTTGTAAATCTTCACTACTAGGTGGCTTTTTAGCCAGGTTCATCAGCACAAGCCCTACTCCTAACCAAAATAAAGCCCGCAACCGGCGAATAAGTTGCATGGATACACCCAGAGCCGGATCGAGCTTATGGTAATAAAAGAAACCGGCATACATACTTTCAACAATTCCGATACCACCAGGGATAAACGAAAAAACAAAAAAGGCAACCGAAGTAAGGGTTGCCAGAATAACAGATAAGAGAAAATGAGTATCACCCGTTAAATAATGAAAAATAATGGCTACCTCAACAGCACCCAGGGTGCGGCCTAAAAGATGAAAAATATAGGCATACAAAAAATAAATTTTTCGCCCCCCTGCAAAACTTTTTAGCTCTTCCCCGATTAAACCCAACGAATCTTCTAATTGTGGAAACCTACGGGTTAAACGTAAAAAACTAAGTAACTTATGAATACGGCGTATGCCATGCCCGGCCACCAGTTCGTACACAACAAAACCTATAAGCCCCAAAAGCACACTATAAAAAGCCAATAGAACCCAGCGTACCGCAGGCGGAACAGCTTCTTCCGTAAAAGTAAGAAGTATCCCTACCAACACAAAGCTAAATGTGGCCGTAATATGCAAAAGCCTATCAACAATAATAGAGCTAAATTTAGTGGAATGCCCCAGAGGGTGATTAAGCAAATACGCCCGCACCGGATCACCCGCCATAAAATTAAGTGGCGTCATGATATTTACCGACTCACCACAGATTTTAATTTTGAGCATGTGTATGAAAGAGATTTGATGCTTGAGATTAACAAAATAATTGCGCCAGGCACTGGTATACAAAAGATACCAGATAAAAGAATTGATAATAAGCGGGATGGCGTAGAATTTGAGATCGATGATGGTGTTAAGAATTTTATCAACACCCAACTTACGTATAAAAAACGTGAGCACCACACCACCCACGGCAAAAAAGATGGCCTTAAGCCAGAATAATTTCTTCCCCTTTATAAAATTGTTCATGGATATAATTTTTGTCAGTTTGGTAGTTTCTTTGTCCCCCTTTGTAAGGGGGACTATAGGGGGTAGCCAACTCCGACTACCTCCCCTGGCCCCTCCTTACAAAGGAGGGGGAAAAAATACTGATCAATTAAACAAGTTTTTCCAATTTTGTAAGCGCAATTTTATGATCTTCCGGTGTATCCACTTCAATCCAGGTAGAACCACTCACATCACAGATAGTCACAGGTACACCCTCTTTACCCAGATAATTAACTACCATCTCCACATTCGCTTTTTCGCCAAAGGTATGGAGCACTTCGTCACAAGCTTTCCAATAAGCAGCGTGTAATTTTTTAGGCACGTACGTAACACCTATATATCCCAAGTTAT
>JAIBAG010000031.1 GCA_019695305.1 bacterium | reverse complement strand
TTTGGCCAAAGGTAGACGAATGCACCACACAGCGTTCCATTTTGCTAAAAACTTTATCGTAAATCCATCTTTTACAAATGGTAGCGCCCACGGGCACCATGCCGCCGGAGAGGGCTTTAGCAATGGTGATGATATCAGGTTTTACGTTCCAATGTGTATGTGCCAGCCATTTGCCGGTGCGGCCCAGTCCGGTTTGTACTTCATCGGCCACGAGAAGAGTCCCGTATTTGCGACATAACTTTTCGGCCTCGGGTAAAAAATCATCTGTGGGTACATAAACACCCTTGCCTTGGATAGGTTCAAAAAAGAAAGCAGCACAATCCTTTTGTTTTAGTTCTTTTTCAAGAGCGGCCAGATCGTTAAAGGGAATTTTAACAGAGGGCAATAATTGCCCAAAACCTTTTTGAAATTCGGTACCGCCATTAAGAGACAGACTTCCAGTAGAAAGACCGTGAAAGGCATGGTCCATGTAAATAATCCGTTCGCGTCCTGTTGCGGCACGGGCGTATTTAATGGCGGCTTCGTTGGCCTCTGTTCCCGAATTAGTAAAAAAGATGGTATTCAGTTCAGGGTCGGGCATCATTTTTACTAATTTTTCAGCGAGTAACCCGGACATGAGGGGGGCTTCCATCTGAATCAAATTCGCTTCATCTAAATCGAGATACTCTTTTAACACCTCTTTCATCCGCGGATGATTGCGTCCCATGGCATACACCCCGTAGCCGGAGAGAAAATCGAGATATTCTTTGCCGTCTTTATCGTACAAATAAGGGCCATGGGCTTTGGTGTAGGATTTATCAAAACCAATGGTTTTAAGTACTTTGGCGAATTGGGGATTAATGTAATCGCTATGCAGCTGATTGTTTTTTCCCAGGTTATCCTGGATCACTTTTTTAACATCAAAACTCATCTAAAGTGTCGTAACAAAATAGGATTTAAATGAAAAGCTCTATCTTGCCCTTTTAAGCCAAGTCGACTAGAAAGAATGTCTATGCTCACACAGGATAAAATCCTTCATTTTTTGGGCAAGTACGATAAGCCCGGACCGCGTTATACCAGCTATCCTACTGTGCCGGCCTGGATCGATAGTGTTGGGCCCAGCGATTATCAACAATCACTTCAAAGTTTAAAGCAGGGCGATGTGCTGTCGCTCTATTTCCATCTCCCGTTTTGCGAAAATCTCTGCCATTTCTGTGGCTGCATGCAGGTGATAACCAAAGATCATTCCCGGTCGCGGGCTTATATCGATACGTTAAAGTCTGAAATCAAACATGTCGTAAAGATTTTAAAATCAAAAACCCACACTGTGGGTCAAATACATTTTGGTGGGGGTACGCCCAATTTTGTGCAGCCGGATGAATTGGAAGAAGTAATGACGCTCATTCGTTCTTCTTTTAATATTTTACCGGATGCTGAAATTGCCATCGAAATGCATCCGCGCACCAGCACCGAAGCCTTTTGCCACCAGTTGGCGGATCTTCAATTTAACCGCATCTCTCTTGGTGTGCAGGATCTTGACCCCAAAGTTCAAAAACTTATCAATCGTCATCAAACCTTTGAAATGACACGCGACATGGTGGCGCTCTTGCGCAGCTTAGGTTTTAAATCGTTCAATATGGATTTGGTTTATGGTTTGCCGGGGCAAAGTATGGAAGGCTGGGAAAAAACCATTGCTCAGGTTTTGGAAATGAATCCCGATCGCCTGGCTGTATACAGTTATGCGCACGTGCCCTGGATGCGACCTGTGCAGCGGACGTTTAAAGACGAAGATTTGCCTACACCGGAGATGAAATTAAAGCTTTTTGAAAAAGCCTATCGTAGTTTTTTAGATAATGGGTTCGATTTAATTGGCATGGATCATTTTGCTAAAAAAGATGATGAGTTAGCTATTGCATTAAAAAATAAAACCATTCACCGTAATTTTATGGGTTATTCTACACGAGCAGATTCTCATCAGATTGGTTTTGGTGTAAGCAGTATTTCGTTTGTAAACGGCAATTTTTTTCAAAACGATAAAGTTTTAAAAAGTTATGATGAAAAAGTGAAGATGGGTTTGCTTACGTCTATCCGCGGTTTTCTTTTGTCTCGCGATGACCATCTGCATCGCGATTTTATTACCCATGTCATGTGTCATGGTTATATTAATTTTGAGGATTTTGATAAAGAGTGGGGGATTGATTCAAAAAAGTATTTTGCAGAGGGGTTAAAAAAATTAGATTCTTTTGTTAAAGATGGATTACTGGTATTAGATGATCATCATTTGGAAGTACAAGGTGCGGGTTTTTTATTTTTGCGCAACATTGCCATGAATTTTGACCCGTATTTAGAGGATATTCAGGCTGGAAAGAAGAATCCTACTTTTTCGAGGACGGTATAAATGTATCTTTGGATAAAAGCCTTTCATCTTATTTTTATGGTGGCCTGGTTTGCTGGGCTTTTTTATATTTTTAGACTTTTTGTGTATCACGTTAAATATAAAGACGATTCCAAATTAGCGGCTGTTTATCAAGTTATGGAGCATAAGCTCCTATGTTATATTATGCATCCGGCAATGTTGCTTACTGTTTTTTTTGGAGGCTGGCTTGTGTATTTAAACCCGCAGTTCTTACAGCAACATTGGCTAAGGTATAAACTAGTGGGGGTGGCAAGTCTTGTTGCCTATCAAATATTTTGTCATATTGTTCATGTAAAATTTGAGCGTAAAAAATTTTTTCTGTCCGAAAAGGCATGCCGTATTATTAATGAAGTGCCCACTTTATTTTTAATTATGATTATTTTACTGGTGGTGCTTAAGCCATGAAAGGAATTCTTCTTATAAACTTAGGCACACCCGATGCGCCTACCACGCCTGCTGTTAAAAAATATCTGCGTGAGTTTTTAATGGATCCGCAGGTGATTGATATAAATCCCATTGGCCGTTGGCTGTTGGTTAACGGTATTATTGCGCCATTCCGCTCGCCTAAAAGTGCGGCACAATATCAGTCGATTTGGACGAATGAAGGTTCACCTCTTGTGGTTCATTCTCAAAAATTGGCTCAAAAAGTTCAAACTTACCTGGGCGATACTTTTGCTGTTAGTTTAGGTATGCGTTATGGCAATCCCTCTATTGAAAACGCTTTAAACGAACTTTTACAAAAAAAGATTACAAGTCTTACAGTATTGCCGCTATATCCCCAATATGCTCTTTCTTCCACACAAAGTTCACTGGATGAAGTAAATCGTCTTATAAAAAAGCTGAAGGTCACGATCCCGGTTAATTTTAAGGAGGCCTTTTTCCATCATCCTCTTTTTATCAAGGCGTTTAGTGAAGTGGGCGGCCCCTATTTTCTATCTACAAAGCCCGATCATGTTATTTTTAGTTTTCATGGTTTGCCCGAGAGACATTTAAAAAAGCTAGAGCCTAAAAACGAGGCGTATTGTTTAACACGCGATAACTGCTGTGATTTGCCCGGCGTGCGTCTTAAAACCTGTTACCGCGCGCAAAGTGTGGCAACAGCTAAAATGCTAGCTGTTTCACTGGGGCTTAAGCCCGAACAATATACCATTTGTTTTCAGTCGCGTTTGGGGCGCACCCCCTGGATTAAGCCTTATACCGATGTGGTTATTCAAGAGCTGGCCAAAAGGGGTGTTAAAAAATTACTGGTATTTTCACCCTCGTTTGTTGCCGATTGTTTAGAAACGTTAGAAGAAATGTCTATTCGTAATCGGGAACTATTTTTACAGCATGGGGGAGAGGATTTGGTGCTTGTGCCTTCGCTAAACGATCATCCGCGTTGGGTAGAATGCGTGGGGCAGATGGTATCTTAAACAGCATTTCCTGCGGCAAAACCAGACGCCCAAGCCCATTGAAAATTATAACCACCCAACCAGCCTGTTACATCCACAACTTCACCAATAAAATAAAGCCCCGATGTTTTAAGCGATTCCATTGTTTTAGACGAAAGTTCGGTAGTGTCTACACCACCTAATGTTACTTCGGCTGTGGTGTAACCCTCGGTTCCCATGGGTTTAAAGGGAAAGCGTGTCAAAAAATTTTGAAGTTTTTCCATGTCTGCTTTATTTAAATCGGCCAAGTTTTTAGAAAGAGCTAATTCATTATTAAAAACTTCGGCCAGGCGTTCTGGAAAAAAAGATTTGAGCCAATTTTTAACGGTTTGTCGCGCATGAGCAGTGCGAGCTTGTGTGATGAGAGTATCCCATTTTTCTTGCGGTAAAAAATCAATTTCTACGGTATCACCCTCATTCCAGTACGAGCTAATTTGCAAAAGTGCAGGGCCGCTTAAACCTTTGTGGGTAAACAACAGGCTTTCCTCAAAACTTTGTTTATTTACAGTGCCCCGCACCGGAGTGCTAATACCGGCAAGTGCCGTATATTTTTTAAAGTCGCTTTGATTCCAGGTGAGCGGTACCAGGCCTGCGCGAGAAGGGATAAGTGTGTGACCAAAGTCTTTAGCTACTATATAACCAAAAGGGGTGGCTCCCAGTTTTTTAAGTGAAAGACCCCCGCAGGCAATCACTATTTTGTCTGCTTTAAAATATTCGTTTTTGGTTTTAATAAAAAACGAATCTGGTTTGGTAATGGTATTTATCTCTATCCCCGTCATAACAGTAACTCCCGCATCGTGGCATTCGTTTTCTAGCATTTCCACAATGAGTTTAGAGGATGTTTGGCAAAATAATTGACCGTCTTTTTTTTCAAAGTAGTCAATGTGATGTTTGTGAATGAGTTCCAAAAAATTTGCCGGTGTAAAGCGGGAGAGGGCCGAGATGCAAAATGAAGGATTTTGCGAGAGATAGTTTTTGGGTGTGGCGCCGGTATTGGTAAAATTACAACGTCCACCACCCGAGATAAGGATTTTCTTCCCGATGCGCTCGTTGTGTTCCAATACAATTGCTTTTTTACCTCTTTTGGCTGCTGTGATGGCGCAAAAAAGACCTGCTGCCCCGCCTCCCACAATAATGACATCGGCCTTATTCATTTGTGAGGGTAATGTGAAAAGCCCAGGGTGTTGCCGTCGGGATCTTTAAAATAAAAAGTAAAATCGGTACGGTTAGTAATAACAACGTTCTTTTTCTGTAGTTTTTCTTCCAGATCTTTGCGTTCTTCGGGTGTGGTATTAAAAATAACAATATGGCGACCTCTAGCCACTTTAGGCATATCGGGGTTTATTTCTAGCATGAGAACGCCGGGATTTAATTCAAACCAATAGGCACGTACTTTATCGTCGGGTGCTTTTTGAATTTGAAACAAGGGGAGTTCTAAAACGTTTTGATAGAAATCTTTAAGTGTTTCTAAATTGTTACTTGTTTGTATGGCCAAATGATGAATGCTCATTGTTTCCCCCACTGGTGTACATAATCCACCAGTGCCATCACATGGTCTACCGGCGTTTCGGGCAGAATACCATGACCCAAATTAAAAATAAAGCCAGGACGACCTTGTACCGTTTGTAAAATACGGGCTGTTTCTTTAAGGAAAACCTCAGGTTTTGAGAAAAGAAGAACCGGGTCTAAATTACCTTGGATGGAAAAAGACTGGGGGATAATTTTTAAAGCTTCGGCTAAATTAATACGCCAATCAAGCGAAATACAGGTTCCCCCCGCCTTTACTACATCGGACAACATGGCCTGAGTAAAAGAGCCAAAATGAATAACAGGTGTTGCAGGAGGAAGCGAGGCAATTAGTTCACGCGAGTGAGGTAGTACATATTCACGATAGTCTTCCGGTGTTAATTGGCCGGCCCAGCTATCAAATATTTGTACAGCATCGGCGCCTGCCTCTATTTGTGCCTTTAAATATCCAATATGATTGATTACTAAAAACTCCATCAACTGATGCCACAGCTTGGGACTATTGTGCATCAGTTTTTTAGTTTTAATAAATTGTTTAGAAGAGCCGCCTTCAATCATGTACGAGGCCATGGTAAAGGGCGCTCCGCAAAAACCTAAGAGGGGAATGTAGGGTTTAAGTGCTTTTTTAGTATCGCGTATAGACTCTAATAACCAGGGCATGCTGGTTTTGGTATTTACCGTTTTTAAGCGGTCCACATCCATCTGATCACGGATAGGATTGGCAATCACTGGGCCTTTGCTTTCTAAATAATCAAGTTCCAACCCCATGGGTTCCAAAATTAATAAAATATCCGAAAAAATAATGGCGGCATCTACACCCAAACGGTCGGCGGCATCGAGTGTTGCTGTAATAGTTTTATCGGTGTTTTTGCAAAAATCTTTAAAATTAAGCCCGCTGCGGATGCCCTGGTATTCGGCCATGTAGCGGCCAGCCTGGCGCATGAGCCATACGGGAATAGTGGGTGTGGTTTTTAAGTGAAGGGCATTCATCAGCAATGATTCTTCAGGCCCCGCTACCGAAGAAGCTAGTTCTGCGCGTGCATAACGTTTAGCCTGACGGCTTTGCTTTTCAAGAGCGAGTGCAGGGCCATCGGCCACGGCTTTTTCTAAAAGTGTATTGAGCTTGTTGGGAAACACTTCAAAATCGGCAAAAAGTTGGTTTTTAGCAAGCGTTTCGCTCGCTACTGGACCAATGGAACCAATGGCAATATTGTAAAAAGCTTTGCGTAGCGGCATTTCTAGCCCCATGTCTTTGGCTACTTTTAAAAGATGAACCACCTGTGACGCGCTGGTAAAGAGCGCTACATCCACATCGCCGGCAGCTATAGAGGTGATGGCATTTTTTAGTGGGGTTAAATCGTCGGGCAAATCCCAGGCATAGGCTTTAACGGGAGTGACAGTGGCTCCGTTTTTTGTGAGCTCATCTATGAGTTCCTGATTACTTTCTCCATATTCCAAAAGTGCGATTTTTTTATTATTGATGGCGTTGTTGTTTTTAAGAATATGAATAACGTCGCGCCAGGTGTTGGGTTCGGGAGCTGTTAAATAAATAGGGATATCCCAGCGTTTACAAACGGCGGTGGGTTTAGGGCCGCGTACCACAATTTTTGTTTTTGTTTTTAGCGTTTCAATAATGGAATTGTGATCAAATTTGGTTTCTAGCGTTTCCACCAAGGTTCGGGTGGCAACTCCGGTGAGGAGAATGGTGATGTCAAATTCTCCCTTACAAAGATTTGTGTAAAAATCAAAAACGGCCTTGTTATGGGTAAGTGGCACTTCTTTTAGGGTTGGGGCCGATATAATAGTAACTCCCCGTTTTTCCATGTCGCGCGTGACGGCTAGGGCCATGCGGGATTCAAACGAAACAAATGTTGTGTGGGCCTTTTTCAAAATAGACTCTCTCTTCAAATTATGAAATATTGTGACAATACACTATGGATTTTTTGATTCAAGCTTCTAATTTATCCAAAAAATTTGGTAAAGCCGATATTGCTTTAGATGATTTATCGATGGTTTTAAAGAAAGGCGAAGTACTGGGCCTATTGGGCCCTAACGGGGCCGGCAAAACCACGGCTATGCATATTTTTTTGGGTATTCTTACACCCACAGCCGGACAAGTAGAGGTTTTGGGTATGTCTCCTTTTAAGGAGCGGCACCGTATTTCCCAGCGTATCAACTTTTCATCGGCTTATGTAAGCCTTCCTAGCAATTTAAAAGTGTACGAAAGCCTCACTATTTTTGCCGGTTTGTACGGAGTGCATAAGAAACAGCAAAAAATAGATGAGCTCTTATCGCTTTTTGAAATTGAGTATTTGGCCAAAAGGTTAAACGGAGCGCTTTCGGCCGGAGAAAAAACACGCGTTAATTTGTGTAAGTGTTTTTTAAATGATCCCGAAATTCTTTTGTTGGATGAACCTACAGCAAGTCTTGATCCCGATATGGCCGATAAAGTACGTCAAATCATTAAAAAAATTCAAAACGAAAAAAGGGTGTCTATGATTTACACCTCGCACAATATGGCTGAAATAGACGAGGTTTGTGATCGTATAATTTTTATTAATCATGGTCGTAAAATTGCCGAAGGTACTAGTGATGAAATTGTAAAAGCTCACGGTTGTAGTACTTTAGACGAAGTGTTTATTAAGTTAGTGAGGCATTCATGAGTTCGCTATTGCGTATTCGCTATATGATTTTGCGCTATTTATATGTGCATAAGCGCAGTGTATCGCGTTCGTTGGAGCTTGTGTTTTGGCCTGTTATGGAGCTTTTGGTGTGGGGTTATTTGGTGCTGTATATTCAGCGCGTGGGAACCGGTGATTTGCCTAAAATTATTGTGTCGGTTTTTGCTGCTGTTATTTTTTGGGATTTACTTTACCGCTCGCAGCAAGGGGTGTCGCTTTCGTTTGTGGAAGATATTTGGACACACAATATTTTTAATTTACTAATTTCGCCTTTACGCTTGTGGGAGTGGATTACATCTACGTTTATTTATGGAATGATGAAAACGCTCATTATTGTATGTATTTTGTCGGTGCTGGCTCTTTTTTTGTATCATTTTCATTTTATTGATACTTTGGGTTTTTACATCATTCCATTTTTGGCCAATCTTCTTTTGTTTGGCTGGGCTTTGGGGCTTTTTACTTCCGGTTTACTTTTGCGTTGGGGTCATGCGGTAGAAGCTCTTATTTGGGGGATTCCCTTTTTGGTGCAGCCGCTCTCGGCCATTTATTATCCTGTTTCGGTTTTGCCTGCCTGGTTGCAGCATGTGTCGTGGTTACTGCCCAGCACTTATGTTTTTGAGGGGATGCGCAGCGTTGTGGCTACAGGTCAAATGGATGCAGTGATGCTCGCCAAAGCCTTTTTGTGTAATGTGGTTTATTTTGTGTTGGGTTCTTTCTTTTTTACTTTTATGTACCGTCTTTCGCAAAAATCGGGACGTTTGGGACGCTTAGGAATGGATTAGGCTTGCAATTAATTGCGGGATGGTTTCCATGCTGCCAAAATGTTTAAGTAGGTCTATTTTTAAATGGGGATAATTTTCTTTTTCGCGCTCTAAAATTTGGGGGATATCGGTGGTAATATGTTTTCCTTCTACTAAAAAGTAGGGGAGCACTTTTATTTCAGTAATTTTTTGATCTATCAGCTTTTTAAGAGCGGTGGGAATGGAAGGAACCGCCGAATCTAAAAAACAGGCTTCTACACAAAATTGCGGTGTTAACTTTTGAACCGATAAAGCAAGCTTGATAAAATCGTCATTGGCCTGAGTGCGAGGCGAACCGTGCGCTATAAGGAGAAGGGCTTTCATTTGCCGTAGAGTCTTTTATAAATCCAATAATTCCTCAACACTTTTTTTACATAATTATTGGTTTCGGTATATGGAATAAGTTCAATAAATTCATCATGTGCCAGTTTGTCGCCCCAGCGCTTCCAGCGGTTTACGGCATTAGGGCCGGCGTTGTAGCTGGCAATGGCATAAGGCATGTTTTTAAATTCTGTTAAACGGTCATGAATATACTGGGTTCCATAGCGTATATTGGTATAGGCATCCTTTAAATCGTCATGATGAAAATCAAAATCGGATAGCTCCTTTGCCAATTCGCGACCTGTTTGTGGAATAATTTGCATGAGCCCAATAGCATCGGCCGGCGAGACAATGCCAGGCCTAAAGCCCGATTCTTGACGCATGAGAGCCCAAATTAAGAAGGGATGTACATCGCGTTCTTTTCCTTCCAGCATCACCCAAAGCTGAAAGGCGCGTGGGTAGGAAAATTTCCAGGCTTTATTTCCAAACGGTTCGTTGTTTACTTTCACCAGTGTGGCGCCTACGGCATGCATTTTGGAATAATTTTGTGTGAGTAAATAATAGGGTGTGTTGTCTATTCCTGCTTGTTCGTTAAGTAGGGTAGAGCGTTCGCTTTCTTCACGGGCATAGGATAATAAGCCTAATTGCGAATACAAAATGGCGTTTACAATGCTATCTTGGGTGTTCAGTAAAATTTGGATGTTAAAATTAAGACGGTTAAAAGGCGAGTAAATGTTGCCCGATGGTGATGTGATTTGAAACAGAGAATGATTAAAACCGGCATCCAATATTTTTTGTGACAGGATACCGTAGTAATCGTTAGGGTATGTTTGTGCTAAATGACGGTAAATTTGATTGGCCTCGTTCTTTTTTTGAGTTTGTTCCAAAACGCGTGCTGTCCAGTATTGTACTTTTTGCTTTTCGTCTTTATCACCTGCCATTTTTTCAAGCTGTACAATATCACTTTGTGCTTTTTTAAGATCGTTTGTTAAGTAAGCGCACCAAAAATGTTTCCATAAGTAACTTTCAAAATTTTTGCCGCCAGCCTTTTTAAGGAGAGATTCATAGGCTGTCATGGCTTTTTTATAATCACCTTTGTCAAAAAACAGAAAAGCAAGTTTGCCGGGGGCCGCATCGGGCGAGTCATCCTTATCATCCATTTTAAAACGGAGTTTGTTATATTTAATGGCCTGGTCAAATTGATCGGATCGGCCATAGCTGGAAGTGAGTTTGTTTAAAATTTCGGAGCGATTTTGCCCGGGTTTAGGATGATCCCATAATTGCTGATACAATTGGGCGGCCTTCACATATTCACGGCTTTTAAAAGCTGTTTCGGCGTAAGCTAAATCGAGTGATGGTCGTTTGGGTGCTAGGCGGGCATAAATGGGTAAGGCTAAATAAGCCATTCCATTATCAACCAATGTTTTAGCTCGTAATAGCCATTCGTCATCGTTTAAAAATTCATCTATAGGGGTTCCGCTTTTAATAACTGCCAGAAAAATATTTTCTTCAAATGGGCTTGCAGGTTTTTTAAGGAGTAAACCTTTCCAAAGATCAAATGCGGTTTTCTGATGATTGGTATTTAAATGGTAAAGTCCTTTGTAATAGGTGATTTTTAAAAGCTCATCATCATCTTTAGCGTTTTCTTTTTCGTGAACAGCCAGAGTAGCAAGTGTAGTGGCATCTTTTAACCCAATTAAAATTTCAATTTTTTCCCAAAATAAATCGTTGTCTAGTTTACGTTTTAAATCGGTTGCGGCGGGGAGTGCTTTATAGGCTTCGTCCCAACGATTTTGCAGTTTTAATGTACGTGCAAGCATAAGGCCGGCAATTTCGGATAGCTGAGGGTTTATGCGCAGGGCTTCTTTAAAAAAGATTTCAGCACCCGGGAGATCATGATTGCTGATTGCGGTTATACCCAATAAAATAGAAAGCGTGCTTTGAGCTATGGGAGAAGTCAGTTTAGGTTTGATAGTCCCTAAAAGAGCCATAGCTTCGGGATATTTTTTTTGAGCGGTAAAAATTAAAAACCGATTTGCTTCGTCGGCATTTGTAAAAATAAAAAGATGCGAAAGAGGGATTGTGGCCGTAGTTGCCTCTGGAGCAGGAGCAGAAAGGGGCGTTTGAGCTTGCACAAATGGCGAGAGGAGTAGCAAAAGAAAAACAAAGGCTTTCATTTTTTAGCTTTCTCCCACAAATTATCTAAATCTTTTAACGAAAAACTTTCAAGTTTTTTACCTTTTTTAGAAGCGGCTTTTTCCATTTTTAAAAAACGTTTTCTAAATTTAGCGTTTGTTTTACGCAGGGCCATTTCGGGATCTACTTTTAACTTGCGAGCCAGATTTACCAGGCAAAACAAAAGGTCGCCTACTTCTTCTTCAATATTTTTTTTGTTTTTTCTTTTAATAGCTTTTTTAACTTCTGCTGTTTCTTCGTTTATTTTTTTAAAAACATCTTCTGGCTTTTTCCAGTCAAACCCTGTTTTGGCTGCTTTTTTAGAGATTTTTTGGGCTTCCATGAGGGCTGGAAAAGCTCGTGGTACGCTATCTAATACAGACTCTTGTTTTTGATGCTTTTTTTCTTCGTTTTTGATGGCATCCCAGTTTTTAACAACTTCACCGGCGTTATTAACAACGGTATTGCCATAAACATGTGGGTGGCGGCGGATAAGTTTTTGAGAAATACCCAGTGCTACATCTTCAATGGTAAAGTTGCCATTTTCTGAGGCCATTTCGGCATGAAATACAACCTGCAGGAGTAAGTCGCCCAGTTCTTCTTTTAAATCTGCTGAGTCATTTCTTTCAATGGCATCTACCACTTCGTAACATTCTTCAATGAGGTAGGGCAAAATAGACTTGTGGGTTTGTTTGGCATCCCACGGACAACCGCCCGGAGAGCGCAATTTGTGCATAACAGCTAAAAGTTCGTCAAATGCTTGAGACATAAATATAGGAAGTAATAGAGGATAAGGAATAGATCAAGTAGAAGATAAAACGGTTGACGCAGAAAGGCTTCTGTTGAATATACTTTTACGTCTTTAGGCCACCCTAGCTCAGTTGGTAGAGCGGCGCATTCGTAATGCGTAGGTCACCGGTTCGATCCCGGTGGGTGGCTCCATTGTTTTCTTGGTTTATAGCGGCGCCTGTAAGGCGCTGCTAGAAACTTAGAAAACAATGGTACTTGTCCTACGGACAAGTAATAAGGTGTCGCGCACCCTTCGGGTACCGTTACACGGTCGCCCCTCCAACCGGCAAAGCCGGATTGGAGCCTCGCCTCAACGCGCCTTTGGCGCTGGTTCCACTATTTTCTTGTTTTATAGCGGCGCCTGTAAGGCGCTGCTAGAAAACTAGAAAAAATATGTACTTGTCTGTAGGACAAGTGCGAGGGTTACGATCTTGATCAAGGGTATCGTTAAAATCCACCCACCCCCCTCCCTAACCCCCTAAAATTCCCCATTTTTTCCATTGGGCCAAGCCCCATATTAATGATACACTTTTGGTTTCATGAATAAGGGGGATGTGTGACGGAGGATGATTATAATCCTGAGGAAGAAGCACTGGATATAGCCGATTGGCTGGAGTCTTTTGATGATCTTTTAGCCACAGCTGGTCCTATCCGCGCCCGACGTGTGCTGGAAGAGCTGATGCAGCGCTCCTACAATAAGGGCGTGCGTCTCCCGTTTAGCGCTAATACCCCCTATATCAATACCATACCTCAAAACGAAGAACCGGCTTATCCGGGTAACGGTGAACTGGAATGGCGTATTCGTAGCCTTATCCGCTGGAATGCCATGGCCATGGTGGTGCGGGCTAATCGTCAGCATCAGGGGATTGGCGGGCATATCTCATCCTATGCGTCGTCGGCCACTCTTTACGAAGTAGGGTTTAATCATTTTTTTCGCAAAGGAAACCAAGGGCTCAACCGCGATCTTCTCTATATTCAAGGCCATGTTGCTCCCGGTATTTATGCCCGGGCTTTTTTGGAAGGCCGTCTTTCCGAGCGTGATATTAATCATTTTAGGTTGGAGCTTCACAAAGGTGGAGGATTATCGTCGTACCCTCATCCCTGGCTTATGCCCAATTTTTGGGAGTTCCCCACGGTGTCTATGGGTATTGGCCCTATTACGGCCATCTATCAGGCGCGTTTTATGCGCTATTTGGAGGATCGTGGCTTAAAGCCCAAAGATAGCTCTAAAGTGTGGGCTTTTTTGGGCGATGGCGAAACCGATGAACCCGAAGCTTTGGGGGCTATTACGCTCGCATCACGCGAAAAACTGGATAATCTTATTTTTGTGGTGAACTGTAATTTGCAACGTTTAGATGGCCCCGTGCGCGGCAATGGGAAAATTATTCAAGAGTTAGAGGCTGCCTTTCGCGGAGCGGGCTGGAATGTGATTAAAGTGATTTGGGGTTACGATTGGGATCCTCTTTTAGAAAAAGATGAAACGGGCGAACTGAAGCGGCGTATGAACGAGGTGGTGGATGGGCAGTATCAAAAATATGTGGTGGAAAGTGGGGCTTATATTCGCGATCATTTTTTTGGAGCCTCCGAAAATTTAAAAAACATGGTGGCGCATTTAACCGATGATGAAGTGCGCAGATTAAGACGTGGGGGCCACGAGCCTGGGAAAATTTATGCGGCCTATAAACAGGCCGTAGAGCATAAAGGCGCACCTACCGTTATTTTGGCTAAAACAATTAAAGGTTATGGATTGGGCGAATCGGGCGAAGGTAAAAATATTACACATCAGCAAAAAAAGATGAACGAAGACGAGTTGCGTGAATTTCGTAATCGTTTTGGTATTCCGGTAAAAGATGAAGATGTGATGAAGGCTCCGTTTTATAAGCCTGCTCCTGATAGTCCTGAAATGATTTATTTAAAGGAACGCCGCGAGGCTTTAGGGGGTTCGGTTCCGGCCAGGGCTGACCTGGCAGGTTCTCTTAAAGCGCCGCCCAATTCTCTTTTTGAAGAATTTTATGCCGGCACGGAAGATCGCGAAGTGTCTACCACCATGGCTTTTGTGCGTATTTTGGCCAAATTATTAAAAGATGAAGCGGTAGGAAAGTTAGTAGTACCCATTGTTCCCGATGAAGCGCGCACTTTTGGAATGGAAGCCCTTTTTCGTCAGTGTGGTATTTACTCGCATGTGGGGCAATTGTACGAACCTGTAGATAGTGCGAGTTTGCTTTATTACAAAGAAATTACCGAAGGACAAATTTTAGAAGAAGGTATCACCGAAGCGGGTTCGCTCTCATCGTTTATTGCTGCTGGTTGTGCTTATGCCAATTATGGAGTTAATACGATCCCGTTTTTTATTTTTTATTCCATGTTTGGATTCCAGCGTGTAGGCGATTTTATTTGGGCCGCAGCCGATAGTCGCGCTAAGGGTTTTTTGCTAGGAGCCACCGCCGGTCGTACCACTCTTGCGGGCGAAGGGTTGCAGCATCAAGACGGGCACAGTCATCTTTTAGCGTTACCAGTACCAAACTTAATGGCGTACGACCCTGCATTTGCCTTTGAATTAGCCATTATTATTAAAGACGGTATTAAACGCATGTATCAAGACCGGGAAGATATTTTTTATTATCTTACCTTAGGTAACGAAAATTATCCGCAGCTCTCCATGCCCAAAGGCGTTGAAGAGGGTATTTTAAAAGGGATGTATCTTTTAAAGCCTGCGTCCGAAAAAAAGGCTACAGCTGTTTTACTTGGGAGTGGCGCTATTTTAGGCGAAACGCTCAAGGCTCAAAAAATATTGGAAGACAATTACAAAATTGCCACAGAGGTGTGGAGTGTTACCAGTTACAAGGAACTTTATAAAAACGCACTCGATGTAGATCGTCATAATCTTTTAAACGGGAAAAAAGAAAAGGCTTTTATTACACAAAATTTAGAAAAGCGCGGACAAGTGTATGTGTCGGCCTCCGATTACGTAAAGAATATGGCGTTAACATTAGCCAAGTGGGTTCCTGGTTCATTTTATGTTTTGGGTACAGATGGTTTTGGCCGAAGTGACACGCGTGAAAAATTACGTGATCACTTTGAAGTAGATGCGCGTCATATTGTAGCGTCAACGGTGGCTGGTCTTTTTGCCGATGGAGTTGTTGATAAAAAATTAAAAGACAAAGTTTTTAAGGAAATGGAAATTGATGGGAAACGGGGGAATCCTTTCTACCGTTGATGGTGGTTTGCGGGGTGCTGCGAGTGGCACTTTTATTTTTTTGAAAAACAAAAGGGTCTAGATTTTATGACGCCCTCACGAGTTCTGAATCATACGCTTTGGGTGGTAGGGTGAGGACTTTTAAGGTGGCCCCCATGTTTTCCAAAAAAATAAAAGTGCCACCCGCAGCCGGTGATTTAAAATATCCGGTGTCATCCCCGCGGAGGCGGGGATCCATCTTCGATTGTGTAGTTTTTATTTAAGAGTGAAGGAGAGATTATATGGAATTTAAATTGCCCGAATTAGGCGAAAATATCAAAGGCGGCGATGTTGTGCGTGTGGTGGTTAAAGCTGGCGATACGGTTAAAAAAGATCAGACTATTTTGGAACTAGAAACCGATAAGGCCGTAGTAGAAGTACCGGCTCCCGAAGCGGGGACGATTACCGAATTAAAAGTAAAAGCTGGTGATAAAGCTAAAGTAGGGCAGGTTTTGTTTTTGTATAACCCGGGATCCGGGATACGGGAACCGGGAGCTGTTGAAAAAAGGCCGGAGCCTGTGAAAGAGTCTTCTCATATCCCTGTTCCTCCGTCTTCAGTCTCTTCTTCTATATCACCAAAGGTTGATGTGAAAAAAACTCCTGTTACGGTTCCCGAACCTCGGCCCCCGGTTCCCGATTCTTTGACGGATGCCGTGTTAGCTCCTCCTTCGGTTCGTAAACTGGCACGCGAAATTGGGGTACCGCTTGATCGTGTAAAAGGAACGGGCCCTAGTGGGCGAATTACGGCCGATGATGTGCAACATTATTCGCAAAAGAAAAACATTGTGGAAGATCATAATCTGTCGTCCGAGGTGAAAGAGCTTCCCGATTTTTCAAAATATGGAGCTGTAGAGCGTGTGCCTATGTCTAAAGTGCGGCGCGTAACGGCTAAAAATTTATCGTACTCTTGGCAAACTATCCCGCATGTAACCCAATTTGATACTGCCGATATTACCGAAGTATTAGCCTTGCGCAAAAAGTTTGAGGGGCGTGTTGAGAAAAAAGGCGGCAAGCTTACCATGACGGCCATTATGCTTAAGCTTGTAGCAAGCGCGCTTAAAGTTTTTCCGCAATTTAATGCCAGCCTCGATATGGAAACCGAAGAAATTGTTTACAAGAAATATATCCATGTGGGGGTAGCGGTAGATACCGATCGTGGTTTACTGGTGCCCAATATACGCAATGTAGATGAAAAAAATATTTTAGAACTTTCGGTAGAGCTTACACAAATGGCACTGCGCGCGCGCGATCACAAAACATCTCTTGATGAATTACGTGGGGCGAGCTTTACCATTTCTAATTTGGGAGGTTTGGGGACTACACATTTTACACCCATTGTTAATTGGCCTGAGGTGGCAATTTTAGGCTTAGGCCGGGCTATTGAAACACCGGTACTTATTGATGGCGAGTGGATGCCGCGTATGATTTTGCCTCTTTCGCTGTCGTATGATCATCGCATTATTGATGGCGCGGATGCGGCGCGCTTTTTGCGCTGGATTGCAGAAGCGGCTACCGAGCCGTTTTTGATGGGACTTGAAGGGTAAAAAACGGTGAATAGTGGATAGTGAATGGTGGATGGTAAAGAAATGTTCTTTCCATTCACTATCCACTATTCACCATCCACTTTTTCACGCATGTCAGTTGATAAAATAGAAACAGACTTGGTTGTACTAGGTGCCGGCCCTGGCGGGTATGCTGCGGCCTTTAGAGCGGCCGATCATGGGCTTAAAGTAATGTTGGTGGATACCGAGGCTAATCCTGGGGGAGTTTGTTTGTATAAAGGTTGTATACCGTCTAAAGCGCTTTTACATGCGGCCAAGGTTGTGAATGAAGCGCGTCATGCTAAAGAGTTTGGTATTGAATTTAGTGAACCTAAAGTAGATGCTGCTAAACTTTTTAGTTGGAAAAATGAAGTAGTAAAAAAGCTTACCGGTGGTTTGGGTCAACTTACCAAACAACGTAAAATTGAATTTATTCAAGGTCAGGGTTCTTTTTTAAATTCAAAAACGCTTCAAGTAGCCAAAGCTCATGGCGGTATTGTAGAAGTGAATTTTAAAAATATTATTATTGCTACCGGTTCACGCCCTCATACTTTACCAGGTTGGCCTTACGAGTCGGAAAATATTCTTAATTCAACGGGGGCTTTAAGTTTAGGCCAAATTCCTCCCACATTATTGGTTGTGGGCGGCGGCTATATTGGGCTTGAGCTGGGGAGTGTGTATGCCGCTTTAGGTACCAAGGTTACTGTGGTAGAGGCTCTCGATTCTATTTTGGCCGGTGCCGATAGTGATTTGGTGTTACCGCTTAAGCGCAAGCTGGATAGCGAAATGGAAATTATTCTTAAAACCAAAGTAGGTTTTGTAAAAGAATCTGGCGATGGTGTAACCGTTTCTTTGGATGGTGCCGAGGGAGTAAAGGAGAGAACTTTTCATAAAGTGCTGGTGAGTATTGGACGTAAACCCAATAGCACCGGACTTGGTTTAGAAAACACCCAGGTGAAAGTGAGTTCAAAAGGTTTTATAGAAATTAAACCTAATCGCGAAACGGATGAACCTGGGGTTTATGCCATTGGAGATGTGGCTGGTGATCCTATGTTGGCGCATAAGGCAAGCCACGAAGGATTTGCCGCGGTAGAATCCATTTTGGGTGAGGTGAGTGTATTTGAACCCAAAGCGATACCGGCTGTGGTTTTTACCGATCCCGAAATTGCCTGGTGTGGGTTAACCGAAAGTGATGCCAAGGCGAAAGGTATTGAGGTTGAAATTGCGCGTTTCCCGTGGGCAGCATCAGGACGTGCTACAAGCCTTGGGCGTTCGGATGGTGTTACTAAACTAATTGTAGATCCTAAAACCGAACTCGTTTTGGGTATGGGGCTTTGCGGGCCTGGTGCCGGTGAACTTATTGCCGAAGGAGTGTTGGCTATTGAAATGGGCGCTACAGTTTCTGATTTGGCGCTCACCATTCATCCACATCCAACTTTATCAGAAACAGTAATGGAAGCTTCCGAAGTATTTTTTGGGCATGCTACTCATTTGTATCGTCCCAAAAGGAAATAATTTTTAGATGGAACAAATAGCACATAAATTTAGAGTTTTAAAAAATTTAGGCTCTGGAGCCATGGGGGAAGTATACTTGGTAATGCCTCCAAAGGGTGATCCGGTGGCTTTAAAACTCCTGAAAACATCCGAAAATCAAAAAGCTGCCATTGAACAATTTGAAAATGAATTTAAAGTATTAAAAAAACTCTCGCATCCAAATATTGGTCGCATTTTTGATTTTGGGTTTGACGATGAGTCGCAAAAAGTATTTTTTACGTCGCCCTGGCTAAAAGGGTGCGATTTATTTGCAGCTACCAACAATTTGTCATTTGAAAAATGTGAAGACATGTTTGTTCAGGTGCTACGAGCTGTTAATTATTTGCATCAAAAAGGAATTATTCACTGCGATTTAAAACCCGGGAATATTTACGTAGAAAACGGCAATCAGGTAGTGCTTATTGATTTTGGCTTGGCAGGTTATTGGGGTGCTTCCATTGTAGGAACGCCAACCTATTTGGCTCCCGAAATTTTTAGAGGCGAAAAACACAGTATCACAAGTGATTTATATGCTATTGGAGTAATTTTTTACAATTGCCTTACTCGAATTCAGCCTTTTTCGGGAAAATCTTTGCAAGAAGTGTACGATCGTCATCGTACCCATACTCCTACACCGCCAGTACTTGTAAACGATAAAATTCCAAAATACATGAATGATATTATAATGACGCTGTTGTCTAAAAAGCCTGAGGAGCGTTATTCGAGTGCTGCTGCCGTTATTGAAGATATTGCTGCGTTTTCAAAAAGGAAATATACCGTTGAAACAAAAGAAACACTTCTTTCTTACTTGCCCACAACATCCGAGCTTATTGGCCGTCAGGATGCTCAGTTGATGATTGATCAAACCGTAGCGCATTTTGTGGGCGGGCGTTCGGGCAAGGCTTTTCATGTAATGTATTTGTATGGTGAAAATGGTGTTGGTAAAAGTAAATTTATTTCACAAATTCGTACCAGTCTTCAGTTAGAAAAAATTTCTATTGAAGATGTTAAGCTGCCTTTGGGTGAAGCTGATAAAAAGCTGCTTAAGTCGGTGGACTCTATTATTTTGGAAGATCTGGAAGATTTTTTAGATGAACCCGAAGACCAAAAACATGCTTTACGAACAGCCATTGTTACAGCCGAGCATAAAAAAAGTTTATTTGAATTTGTTTCCTTTTTAGAACAAAAAATTCTTTCTCCCGATACCAAGCGCATGCTGGTTGTTATTTGCGGCACAACACACGGGCAATTCCGTTTTTTTGAACCCATTTTCCCTCACGACGATTCTGAAATTTCGGTGGTTGAAATAAAGCCGTTTGATGAAAATGAAACCCGGATTTTTTTGGAAACTATTATTGCCTCGCGTGAAATCCCCGATTTATTTGTATCTGAAATTTATCGTGATACCGGAGGTAATCCGCAGTTATGTGAGCAAATTATTAAAAACATGATCGAGAGAGGGCTTTTGTTTGATGAGAAAGGGCGATGGAGTTCTGATTTGCTTGCCAATTTATCGGAAGCACTTAAAAAAGTGGAGACATCACAGTCTTTAGAGGAACGACTCACTCACGAATATCAAAATTTTAGCAAGGAAGAAAAAGAGATAGTACATTGGCTAGCTGTATCGCCTCATGGTTTAACGCCTAAAGCGTTGGAAAGACTGTCGCCGGGATTTTCTATTTTACAAAAGAAGATGATGGATAAAAAAATAATACGTTTTGAAGATAAAAAAACATATTTTTTATACCGTTCGGCATATATTCCATTTATCAGTAAATCGCTGCCTTCTTCTCAAATTAAAGAATTGCATCGTCGGTTGTCGCAGAACGATTTAGGGTTAAATGAGCAAGATATTTGGTATCACCAAAGTTTGGGTGGCGATAGTTTGATGGTGTTAACGGCCTTGGAGCAGTTGGGTGATGCTTTAGCTCATGAAGGAAAAAAGGAGAGGGCACTTGAGTGTTATGAAAAACTTCATAATACTTTTGTAGACGTGCCTTTGCCCCAGCGCGTAGAGTGGGCGGTAGCGGCCTCAGAAATTTTAATTTGGCTCGATCGATTTCCTGAGGCTGTAGCTATATTGGGTACTGTAGAAAAGGAAATGACCTATACTACGGTAGAAATTCCATTAAAAAGCAGATTGAAAGTTTGGGAAAAAAAGGGGCTAGCTCTTTTGCATCAACAAAGTTTTAAAGAAGCCGGTTTTTATTTTACCGAAGGCCTTAAAATTTCGCAACAATCGGGCGAGGCTAAAGTAGAAGAAATTAGGTTTTTAAACGATTTGGCTCAAATTGACATGGTTACAGGGCAGTTAAGCCGTGCTGTAAATAAGTTTTCGGAAGCACGTATTAAATCGAAATCGCTTTCTAAAAACGAAATTAAGCGCGTTACTAATAACGATTTAGGGCACGTGTATTACCGCATGCAAGATTTTGAAAACGCCATTGAAATTTTAAAAGAAGATGTAAAAATTTTTTCCACGCTACCCTATTTGGAGCCCTTGGCGCGGGCTCAATATACATTGGCCGAGTGTTACAGGGCTGTTAAAAAATTATCTAAAGCTATATCTGAATACGAGCGCTGTATTGAAATTTGCAACAAGGAAAATCTGCTGTCCATTTTGCTAAGAGCTTATAATGGTTTGGGTAATGTGTATTTAGTAAGTGAAAAATACCCAGATGCTCTTAAAAACTATCAGCGTGCGCTAGAAATTAGCGTTCATTTAAACGATTTAACAACCAAGGCGGCGCTTCTGGTGAATCAGGGTCTTATTTATCGGTATCAAAATAATTTACCACAGGCGACACGGCGCTTTTTGTTGGCTAAGCAAATTTTGGAGTCGAAAGATAAAAAATTACCTTACGAAACACAGTTGTTATCTAAATGTTTAAGTGAATTGTCGCAAATTGCCATGGAAGAAAATAATTCCATGCGTGCGCTTACTTTTCAGGTTGAAAAAGCCAAGATGATGGAGGATAACGACACCCTTAAGTCGGATGAATTTCCCATCAAGTTGGAGCTGGCCCGTTTGTATTTGGAAAACCGATTGGAAGAACCGTTTAAAGAAGAATTATTGAAGTTAGAAGAATTGGCTCATACCGACGATGAAAAACAGCAGATAGCCGAGCTTAAGGCTCGTTTAGTTGATATTAGAAGTTATTCTCAGGACAATACGCTGAAGGTGGGGGAGGCGTAGGTTTTAGAGTGGGGCAGCCCCGCTTTGCTGGACAAGCCCCGGATATTTTAGTTTTTACATTAAGGTACGGGGCAGTAGCTCAGTTGGGAGAGCGTCTGGTTCGCAATCAGAAGGTCGGCGGTTCGATCCCGCTCTGCTCCATTTTTTTCTTGGCTTATAGCCCCGCCTGGAATGGCGGGTCTAGAAGCCTAGAAAAAAATAGTCCCTAAAGCTTTTGAAAAAAGATTTAGGGGCACATTTTTTTAATCTAAAGGAATTCATGAACATAAAAAATATTTTTCTCATTTTCCTCTTTCTCATTTCAACAACCGTTTACGCCAAGGCCATTCAAACCAAAGCCGATTACGCTCCCATCATGATTTTTGACCAAATGGTGGCTAGCGAACATGCTTTTACCTATACACTGTCTGAAGTAACATCTCAGGGAACTGCCGAGTGCACTGGAATGGCTACGGGCAAAAAGTTTGAGCATCGTGGTAAAAGTTGTTTGGCCTGGAAGGCCGATAATATTGATTGTAAAACAAATCTTAAAAAAGTGGACTGGTTGCATCATATAAAGCCCGGTGGTTATGCTATGGCTTGTGATGGTGAAAATTTAACCGATGTTTTACCCGATATGGGTTCGTGTGATGTGAATATGAGCATTGTTCCCAATCGTTTTTATTCAAGGGTTAATCTTGATTGCCGATGGCGTTGTAGTGGGTCCGACTCTTGTTCCGGCAAGTCGTTTTACCGTCTTAGTGAAGTAAAATAAGCCTTGTCAAATTTGCATAAAAAGACGATAGCAAGCGTCTTGTTTTTTGCCTTTGCAATAAAGCCTTGGCGAGCATGAGGGATATTTTATGAAACCACGTGTACTAGCAATTCACTATACTTTAACTAATACCAAGGGTGAAACCCTCGATTCATCTGCTGGACAAGAGCCCCTTTATTATATGGAAGGATCTGGCCAAATTATCCCCGGTTTAGAAAGCCGTATTAGCGCGCTTAAAGTAGGCGATAAACAAAAAGTAAACGTACCAGCCGCCGAAGGATATGGTATCCGTGACGATAAACTTAAAATGACTGTAGAAAAATCTCAACTCCCCACCAAAAAAATTAATGTAGGCGATCAATTTATGGTAGGTGCTTCCCAGGAAAGTTCTATGCCTGTTACAGTAACCGAAGTAACCGAAACACACGTTACCTTAGATGGTAATCATCCTTTAGCCGATCAGGATTTAACATTTGATATTGAAATTGTAGAAATCCGTGATGCTACCGACGAAGAAATGATGCATGGCCATGCCCATGGCCCGCACGGGCATCATCATCATTAAACTTGTTTAGTTGTTCTAAAAGTCCGCTTAAAAATCATAAATTATCGGCTTATTTTTTGTCATAAAATCTTGATAATCGACGCAGATTTTATTGGCATGCTGTTCTTCAAAGAGGGCCTCAAGGCGGAGTTGCCGTTTTATAAAACGTTCTAGTATGGCAACGGCGTGAGGGTTACGGATGCCGATTTTTCCTTCACGGATTAAAATTAAAATTTGTTGGCATTGGAGTGTAAATAATTTTCCGGCATTTGGAACGTTACATAACGATCCCTGCCTTTTATAATAAAAATGGAGCTTTTCGGGTAAGTAATAGCAATAATCTACATAGTCAAAACAGGCGGCTAAAAAAACACCATCTTCCATACGTGTTATATGATGAGGCCACTGACAGCGAATAGTATTACGGTTAAATGCTAAAAGAGAATTGGTATGGAGATTAACCAGAAAACTGGTTTTTAAATCTACAAGTCCCTGAGTGCTTACTAAATTATGGTTGTGCAGTTCTTTTTCGGTGGCATGGTCAATATAGAAGATATTGCTTGTAACCAGGCTATGTTGATTAATAAATGGGACTATCTTTTCAAGTTTTTGAGGATGGAAGGCGTCATCCGCATCTAAGCAGGCAATGAAAGGGCCTGTTGCGGCATTGAGCCCGTAGTTTCTGCCATGAGAAGGCCCCGATTTATTTTTACCCGTGCTGATAATTTTGAGTCGTTTATCGTGTATTCCTTCTTGTTTGAGAAAAGAATCATAATCGTAACCATCATCTGCAATAATAATCATTTCCCAATCTAAAAAAGTTTGGGCAAGAACGCTTTTAACAGCTCGAACAATGGTACTTTCTGTTTGAAAAGCAGGTGTGAGGATAGATACCTTAGGCATATTGATAGGGAGCGTTCTTGAATAATTGGAATAACATTTTTTTTTGGCACTTTTAATTTAGTTAGTCAACAATGTTCCCTAATTATTTTCTTCACAAAAAAATACATATTTGTTAAGCGTTTACGCGTTTTTTAAGAGGTAATGGGTGATTGGCACAGCGGTAGCGCACTTCCTTCACACGGAAGGGGTCGCAGGTTCGATTCCTGCATCACCCACATAAATCGGGAGTCTAGCCTGACAGCGTTAGGCTGGGCGACCAGAGTTTTGTTGTACTTTAAAGCCACGCTTTAAAGTGCACAAAAGTTTCTGCATTATTTTAGCTTTAATTGAAAAGCGGAGAGAAAAGTATTTGCTCGCTAAGTTACTCTGCCCCCGCCTCATAATTTTTGATTATGGGATGGGATGTTTTTAAAGCCCCCGCCCTTTGGATTTGTAATCCAAAGGACTGGGGTCATGTAAGGCAACCGGCGCGCGATGCGCCCCGCTTTCCTAACATGCCCCCGTAGCTCAGTGGATAGAGTACCGGCCTCCGAAGTCGGGAGCGCAAGTTCGATTCTTGCCGGGGGCACCTTTTAGTAAATGTATCGGGTTTTTTAAAAATTTTCGCGGCTTGCGCCGCTTCTGGTTGCGAAAAATAATTGTCGGAAAGAGGCCCCAAACTCTTGAAAAGAAAAGAATTGCCGCCCAAAAAAGACCACGGCCTTTTGTATTCAAAAGTAAGCTGTCTGCCACCCAAAATAAAGTTCGAGCCGATTTTTTTTAAGAATTCCTTCTGCGATTTAAAATCGCCCCCTTCCGCCAGCTGACCCGCATTCTGCGCGGCTTCTACGAAGATGCCGCAAGGTTCGAGCCAACTTAATGGCCCTTGGGCACTTAACCGCGTTAAGTTCTCATCTAAACCTATTTTAACCTGCACCAAAGTTTCCTTTTTGGCCATAAACTCGGTTTGATCAATGATACGCTCCAGGTGGGCATCCAAAAGACGCTCAAGCTTGGATTGAACTTCCTTTCGTTCGGCCATAAGTTTGCCTTTTCGGGCGGCTATAAATTGTTGTGAGGCCTCTTTTTCATTATTCATTTCGGATTTTATAAACTCATAGTAGCCGTCCGGTAAGGCCACATCCTGGATAGCCTGCTGGACTTGAGCGGCCAAAATTTCTTCACGAATATACCGCTCCGAACAAGGGCCTTTCTTTTTGGTACACCGGTAATAATGGTGGCCTTTTTGAATTTCCGCCGTAATCGCGCCTCCACAGGAGGCGCAGGTGGCCAGCTCAAGGAAGGGGAAAATATACTTTTTATGTTTATAGTTTTTGCCCTTTTTATTGATGACTGCCTGAACCAATTCAAAAAGTGATTTGGACACTAGCGGGGTATGGATACCCTGCGAGCATTCTTCTTTGAAGCGAATGAGCCCATAATAAAAAGAGTTCTGCAAAATACTATAAATCATACCCAAACATAATTTTTTACCCGAACGGCTGGATAGGCCCCATTTGAAAGCTAAATGGTGAAGGTCATACAAAGTATGATTGCCGGTAGCGTAAGCTTCAAAAAGTTTTGTAATGAGCGGTCCTTTAATTGGGTCTACTTTGGGATAGGAATTACGGCCACCGGCCACATAGCCCAAGGGAGGCCCGAAGGGCCATTCACCGCGCCTTAGTTTTTGGCGTTGGCCTCGTTTGATATTCTCGGCGAGATTATCAACATAATATTTAGATTGGCCGAACGCGATGCTCAGCATGAATTTACCTTGAGGCGTAGCTTCAAACCAGAATGTGGGAAACTTGAGAGCTTTAAGATGCCCGGTATCAATAAGATAAATAACTCGCCCGCCATCCAATGAGTTACGCGCTAATCGGTCAGGGTGCCAACAGATGATGCCATCGGCTTCCCCTTGTTCGATGCGGGTGAGCATTTCATTAAAAATGGGGCGGCCAGGGACTTTAGCGGTCATGGATTCGGTGAATTCATGGACGATATCAAGTTTCTCGCGTTCGGCAAAAAGGCGCGCCTCGACTAATTGGGCTTCGATGGACAAAACTTGTTTTTCCTCGGTATCGGTAGATTTACGAGTATAGAGAAAATATTTGTGGGCCATGATAAGTGTCTCCTTATGATTTGATACAAGCATAAGGAGCGTTCACTTTGAAATATTTTTTTTGATTTTTTACGTCGGACAGCAGAAGGAATTCTTAAAAAAAATCGGCTAATGGATTTGCCCTACGGGCGAAGACATATAAAAAATTGTGGGACCTGCTGAGTAGCTGAACAAGCGCGGCTGGACCCGTGATTTTTTAACGAACTTTCTTTTGGGGGGCTGATAGCTTAGGGCTTTTTTGGGCGGCAATTCTTTTCTTTTCAAGAGTTTGGGGCCTCTTTCCGACAATTATTTTTCGCAACCAGAAGCGGCGCAAGCCGCGAAAATTTTTAAAAAACCCGATACATTTACTAAAAGGTGCTCTTTCTACGAAATGGTTCGAACTTATTTTCAAACCACTTGCGCGGACACCACTATAGGCGTGGCGGCGCGAGAACTCCACGAGAAAATTGCTTCACGTTAAAGAAAATTGGCTCAGATTTTTT
>JAIBAG010000030.1 GCA_019695305.1 bacterium | reverse complement strand
TTTCTTCTTGGTCGGTTGCAAGCTGTTCTAAAGAGGGAGTGGATGTTTCTTGTGTTTTGTCTGAGTCGGCGTTGGTATCGGTATTGGGTTCTTCTAAAACAGGTTCTTCGTCTAAGGTGGGAACAATCTCTTCCCCTGGAGGAGGTAGCTCTTGGGCTAAAGCTAGATTTGCTGACAATAACAGCGAAATGAAGAGAAACTTTTTAAACATAGACCAACTAATCCCTAAAGAGGTATTTTGCCAATCCCGCTAAGCGGGATAAGTATCTTATCAAAAACTATCTCGTGCGTTGGGCACAAGCTATTTTTTGTAAGATACTAATAGTTTAGCAAATTTATCTTCTCTCTTGCACTCAATTTTATTGTGCGTTATGAGGGGGCCTTCTTCTTATGATACCACGCTATACAAACCCTGAAATGGCGGCTATTTGGGAGCCTCATAACCGCTTTAAAATTTGGCTCGAAATTGAGATGTTGGCGCTTGAGGCTTGGGCCGAAAAGGGCGTTTTATCTAAAGATACCGTAAGGGCTATCCGCTCCAAAGCCAAGTTTAATGTAGAGCGCATCGACCAGCTAGAACGTGAATTAAAACATGATGTTATCGCGTTTTTAACCTCGGTAGCCGAATTTGTAGGGCCCGATTCACGCTATATTCACCGGGGCTTAACCTCATCCGATGTGGTAGATACCAGCTTTGCTGTGCAGTTGGTTCAGGCTGGCCAAATTCTTTTAAAAGATATCGATCATCTTCTGTCTGCTCTCATGCTGCGGGCGCAAGAGCATAAGCATACGCCTTGTATGGGCCGCTCGCATGGTATTCACGGTGAACCCATCAGCTTTGGACTTAAATTTGTGTTGTGGTACGAAGAAATGAAACGTAACCGTGAACGCCTGGAACAAGCTATTAGCACCATTGGGGTGGGTAAACTTTCGGGTGCTATGGGTACGTTTACTAATATTGAACCCGAAATTGAAGAATACGTATGTAACAAACTAGGTTTAACGCCCGCTAAAATTTCTACACAAATTATACAGCGCGACCGTCATGCACATTATTTTTCTACATTAGCCGTTATTGGGGCCACACTCGATAAAATGGCCACCGAAGTGCGCCATTTACAACGTACCGAAGTATACGAAGCCGAAGAATATTTTTCTCCCGGTCAAAAAGGATCTTCGGCCATGCCGCACAAGCGTAACCCGGTGTTAAGTGAAAATGTATCGGGCCTTTCGCGTTTACTGCGCGGGTATGCGGTTACCGCCCTTGAAAATGTGGCCCTCTGGCACGAACGCGATATTTCGCACAGCTCGGCCGAACGCGTGATTGCTCCCGATGCCACTATTGCGCTTGATTTCATGCTGCAGCGTACCTGCAATATTATTGAAAACCTGGTGGTATATCCCAAGAACATGCAAAAAAATATCGACAAGATGCATGGTTTGGTTTTTTCGCAGCGTGTACTGGTAGCGCTTACCGATAAAGGTATGAGCCGCGAAGATGCTTATCGTTTGGTGCAGACTAATGCCATGAAGGTGTGGCAGGAAGATGCCGATTTTAAAGCGCTGCTTAAGGCCGACGAAAAAGTAGCTCGTTATTTATCGCACGACGATATTGATGCGCAGTTTGATATCCAATTTTATCTGCGCCATGTAGATACCATTTACACACGTGTTTTTGGAGCCAAGAAGGGAAAATAACAATGCCCAATAAAACCGAACAACTCTACGAAGGAAAAGTCAAAGTTATTTTTAAAACCGACGATCCCAATTTGCTCATCATGTATTACAAAGATGACGCCACCGCTTTTAATAATAAAAAGAAGGGCACTATTGAAGAAAAAGGCGCTATCAACAATGCCATTACCGCCAAGCTTTATGAATTACTGGCCGCAAAAGGGATTCCTAATCATCTTGTTTCTAAAATTAGCGATCGTGAAATGTTGGTAAAAAAAGTAGAGATTATTCCTGTAGAAGTGATTATCCGCAATGTGGTGGCGGGTGGGCTTTCTAAGCGTTTAGGCATTCCCGAAGGAACTCCTCTTAAACGTCCTATCATTGAGTATTGCTATAAAAGTGACGAGTTAGACGATCCCATGATTAACGACGATCATATTTTAACCTTGGGTTATGCTACCGATCAAGAACTCATCAACATCCGTAATTTAGCTTTAAAAGTAAATGATGTATTAGTGCCATATTTTGATGCTTTGGGTATTCGTCTTATCGATTTTAAATTGGAATTTGGTCGTCATAAAGGGGAAGTGATTTTAGCCGATGAAATTACACCCGATAGCTGTAGGTTGTGGGATAAGAAAACAAATGAGAAGTTAGATAAAGACCGCTTCCGTCGTGATTTGGGAAAAATTGAAGAGGCCTATCAAACCATTTTAAGAAAGGTAGTGGGTGAATAAATGAAAGTAGAAGTTTTTGTAACCTTAAAAAATGGTGTTTTGGATCCTCAAGGTAAAGCGGTGTGTGAAGCGCTGCACACCATGGGCAATAACAATGTAAGCGATGTGCGTCAGGGTAAATATTTTGAGTTAGAAATTGAACCCAAAGCCGGTGTGGAATTAAAAGATCAGGTTAAAGCCATTGCCGAAAAAGTATTGGCCAATACGGTAATTGAAAATTTTAGATTTGAAGTAAAATAAAGGTAACCCTCTCTATGAAATTCGGTATCGTTGTTTTTCCAGGTTCCAATTGTGATTTTGACTGCTTTGATGTGGCTACACGCGTGATGGGGCAACAGGCCGAATATATCTGGCATAAAGATACTCATCTTAAAAATGTAGATGCTATTATTTTACCCGGCGGGTTTTCGTACGGCGATTATTTACGTTGCGGGGCCATTGCCAAGTTTTCGCCCGTAATGGCCGAGGTAAAAAAGTTTGCAGCAGAAGGCCGTCCGGTTATTGGCATTTGTAACGGTTTCCAAATTTTAGTGGAATCGGGACTTTTGCCTGGTGTTCTTATGCGCAACCAGGGATTGCGTTTTATTTGCCGCACGGTTCCCCTTAAACTTAAAACCACAAACACACTTTTTACCAAAAAAGGCGTTAAAGACCAAACTTATCAAGTGCCCATTGCGCACATGGAAGGTAATTATTTTATCGATGATGCCGGTTTAAAAAATCTTCAAGATAACGATCAGATTGTTTTTGAATATGTAGATAATCCCAACGGCGCTATCGCCAACATCGCCGGCATTTGTAACAAAGGGCGAAATGTATTGGGTATGATGCCGCATCCGGAACGTGTAAGCGAAGGATTATTGGGCGGTACAGACGGAAAATTTATATTTGAGTCGGTTATTGGTGGATAGTGGATGGTTGATGGTGGATGGTGAAAGAGAAATCTTTCCATCCACTATCCACTATTCACCATTCACTTGAAGTGAAGTGCAATCATCACAAATGACAAATGAAGTTATTGAACAACACGGTCTTACCACCGAAGAATACGCCAGTATTGTAAAATCCATTGGGCGCGAACCTAATCTTGTAGAATTGGGAATTTTTTCGGTAATGTGGTCGGAGCATTGTAGCTATAAAAGTTCGCGTATTTATCTCAAAAATTTTCCTACCAAAGGTGAAGTTGTGGTGCAGGGCCCAGGCGAAAATGCCGGTGTGATTGATTTGGGCGATGACTTATGTTGTGCGTTTAAGATGGAATCGCACAATCACCCGTCGTTTATCGAGCCTTATCAGGGTGCTGCAACGGGTGTGGGGGGTATTTTACGTGATGTGTTCACCATGGGGGCACGTCCTATTGCCAATTTAAATTCACTTCGTTTTGGCGAAGCCTCCCACGAAAAAATTCCGTTTTTAGTAAAAGGTGTAGTGGCCGGTATTGCGGGTTATGGTAATTGTATGGGCATTCCCACTGTAGGCGGCGAGGTTTATTTTGATCCTTGTTACAATGGTAATAATTTAGTGAATGCGATGACGGTAGGTCTTGTTCAGCGTGATAAAATTTTTAAAGGCTATGCATCTGGCCCAGGTAATCCCATTATTTATTTGGGCTCCAAAACCGGCCGCGACGGGATTCACGGGGCTACCATGGCGTCTGACAGTTTTGATGAAGGTTCAGAAGAAAAGCGTCCAACCGTTCAGGTAGGTGATCCGTTTACCGAAAAACGATTATTAGAAGCGTGTTTAGAATTAATGGCCAAAGACGCCATCATTGGTATCCAAGATATGGGTGCTGCCGGTTTTACCAGCTCGTCCATAGAAATGGCCTCGCGTGCGGGAACGGGTATTGAAATGGATTTAAATAAAGTTCCATTGCGTGAAAAGGGCATGACGCCGTACGAAATTATGCTGTCTGAATCGCAGGAGCGCATGTTGCTTGTTGCTAAAAAAGGTGCCGAAAAAATTGTAGAAGAAATTTTTACCAAATGGGATTTAGATGCCTGCGTGGTGGGGCATGTAACCGATAGCGGACGCATTGTGTGCAAGTTTAACAATGAAGTGGTAATTGATTTGCCCATTGATCCTTTGGCTCATGGGGCTCCTATTTACGAACGTCCGGTTGCCGAACCTAAAAATTTAAAAGAACGCCAAACGCTCGATGTAGCGAGTATTCCGCAGCCGTCTTCTTATAATGAAGCGCTTCTTAAAATGCTGGCTAATCCCACTATTGCGTCTAAACACTGGATTTACGAACAATACGATCATCAAGTCATGACAAACACCGTGGTAAAGCCCGGGTCGGATGCCGCCGTGATTCGTTTAAAAGGAACTAACAAAGCATTGGCTGTAACTACAAACGTGAATAGTCGTTATTGTTATCAAGATCCTGTAACCGGTGGTAAGCAAGCGGTGGCCGAAAGCGGACGCAATATTGTGTGCTCGGGCGGGCGTCCTTTAGCTATTACCGATTGTCTCAATTTTGGAAATCCTGAAAATCCGGAAATTATGTGGGAGTTTAGAGAATGTGTGAAGGGCATCAGTGAAGCTTGCCTTTCTCTCAATACTCCCGTGGTGAGCGGCAACGTGAGTTTTTATAACGAAACAAAAGGTACGTCTATTTACCCCACGCCTACTATTGGCATGGTAGGGCTTATTGACGATATCACCACTACCGTTGATCAATTTTATAAAAACGAGGGCGATATCATTATTCTCTTGGGTGAAACCCGTGAAGAATTAGGTGCTAGCGAATACTTGTGGATGACACAAAAGAAAGTGGCCGGCCTTACGCCTCGTGTTGATTTGAATACTGAAAAGAAATTATGGGCCCTTATGAATCAACTTACAAACGCGCGTTTGGTACAATCGGCTCACGACTGTTCTGAAGGCGGGTTGGCGGTGACTTTGGCCGAGTCTGCTTTGGGGCCCAAGTCTTACGGCATCTTGACAGATTTAAATTTGGCCTTAAGAGATGATGTGGCGCTTTTTTCGGAAACCCAATCGCGCATTGTGCTCTCTGTTAAGCCGGCTTCTCTTCAAAAAGTTCTCGACTTGTCTCGCGAGGCCGGTGTTGTTGCCTGCCAAATTGGCAAAGTAACGGGGCAAAAGATTGTTATTAAAAATAAAGATAAAGTTTTAGTGGATGTGGATTTGTCTCAAGTGAAAGATAATTATATCAACGGTTTTGAACGCGCTGTTTTTAAGCGATAAAATTATGTGTGGAATTGTTGGCATTTACAATCATGAAGAAGCCTCAAAGCTGGCTTACCTGGGCCTGTACGCGCTTCAACATCGCGGGCAGGAGAGTGCCGGTATTGCTGTGAGCGATGGCGATAATATTAAAACACACAATGCCATGGGGCAGGTTGCCGATATTTTTACAACGCCTGTATTAGAAAAACTTCCCGGCCGTTCGGCTATTGGTCATGTTCGTTATTCTACGGCTGGCGAAACGGTACTACGTAACGCTCAGCCGTTTACCATCAACTTTTCACGCGGGATTGTTTCTATTGCGCACAACGGTAATATTGTGAACGCAGACATCCTCAAGGCCGAGCTTGAAGCTCACGGTGCTATTTTTCAGTCTACCATCGATACGGAAGTGATTTTGCATCTCATTGCTGTGTCTCGCAAAAAATCTATTGTTGATCGCATTATTGATGCCCTCATGAAAGTGAAAGGGGCATATTCTCTTGTTTTTCTAACGCCCAAAAAGATGATTGTAGCTCGTGATCCTTACGGTTTTAGACCTCTTGTTTTGGGTAAAAAGGGTTCCACCTATGTGGTGGCCAGTGAAACTTCGGCCCTTGATTTAATTGAAGCTACTTATGAACGTTCGGTAGAGCCTGGCGAAATTATTGTTTTTGAAAACGGCGAGATGAAATCGATGTCGCCCTTTGAACCACGCAAGCGTGGGCATTGCATTTTTGAATACGTTTATTTTGCTCGCCCCGATAGTATTGTGTACGACCGGAACGTGTACGAAATTCGTAAGGGTTTTGGACGTATGCTTGCGCGTGAGTCAAAAATTAAAGCCGATATGGTGGTTCCAGTTCCCGATTCGGGTGTGCCGGCGGCAATCGGTTATTCTGAAGAATCCGGTATTCCCTTTCAAATGGGGCTGGTGCGTAACCATTATGTAGGCCGTACCTTTATTGAGCCCGAACAATCCATCCGTAATTTTGGCGTGAAGGTAAAGCTTAATCCTGTCAAAGAACTGATGGATGGTAAAAAAGTGATTTTGATAGACGATTCTATTGTGCGTGGCACCACCAGCCGAAAAATTATTAAATTAGTGCGCGATGCAGGTGCAAAAGAAGTGCACATGCGTATTTCCAGTCCGCCCACCAAATGGCCTTGTTTTTACGGAATAGATACGCCTTCTAAAAAAGAACTGATTGCTTCGCATCAAAGTTTAGAAGAAATCTGCAAGTTTATTGGTGCCGATTCGCTCTCGTATCTTTCTAAAGATTCTTTGTATTGGTTTGATAAACAAAATTCACGCGAGTGGTTTTGTGATGCCTGTTTTACTGGCGATTATTTTGAAGGTACCAAGGAAGTAAAAGCTCGATTAGATGCGGAGTAGTTCTCATGGTTGAGTCTATATCCCATTCCGTTTTATTATCTGCTAATCAAATAGAAGAACGTCTAAAAGAGTTAGCAAAAATCATTTCTAAAGATTACTCCGGTAAAAAAGATATTGTGGTGCTGGGCATTTTAAAAGGATCCTTTATTTTTATGGCCGATTTAGTGCGGCATTTGGATCTGCCTATTACTTGTGAATTTTTAAGGATTAAAAGTTACGATAATAATAGATCATCGGGGGTGATTGAAATTGAAAGTCATACACTTAGCTTAAAAGATAAGCATGTGCTGGTGGTTGAAGATATTGTGGATACTGCCCTTACTTTTAATACATTACTCGATTATTTAAAATCTAAAGAGGTAAAAAGTCTTAAAACCTGTGTATTGCTCGTGAAAGAGCAGGCGGCACCTCATAAAAAACAAATAAATTATCTTGGATTTACCATTCCTAACGACTATGTATACGGTTACGGGATGGACGATATGGAAGAAAACCGTTTTCTCCCCTTTGTAGCCAAAAAATCAGTTAATCTTTGACCTTCACCATCTGGTCGATTAATATATTAGCCCTTTATGAGTAAAAATCTTGTTATAGTTGAGTCTCCGGCTAAAGCCAAAACTATTGAAAAGTATTTGGGCCGTGATTTTACGGTTAAGGCCTCTATTGGCCATATAAAAGACTTGCCTAAAAAGAATTTGGGCGTTGATTTAAAAAATAATTTTGAACCTGAATATGAAGTAATTCCCGGTAAAAAAAAGGTTATTGATGAAATTAAAAAAGCGGCTCAGGGTTCTGAAATTGTTTATTTAGCCCCCGATCCAGATCGCGAAGGAGAAGCTATTGCCTGGCATGTTGCCGAAGAAATTAAAAAGCTAAAGAAAAAACCGGTTATACATCGTGTTCTTTTTAACGAAATTACCAAATCGGCCATTCGTGAAGCTATTCAAAAACCAATTGTGCTAAATACCAGTATGTTTGAAGCCCAACAGGCGCGTCGTATTTTAGACCGCTTGGTGGGGTATCAAATTAGTCCTTTGTTGTGGGAGAAGGTTCGTCGCGGATTATCGGCAGGTCGTGTGCAATCGGTGGCGGTGCGGCTTGTATGTGAACGCGAAGATGAAATTTCAAAATTTATTTCCGAAGAATACTGGAATTTAGAAATAAAAGTAGAAGGCAGTATCCCGCCGGCATTTTCGGCACGCCTTAGTAAAATTGACGGTAAAAAAGCTGAGCTTAAGAATGGCGATGACACTCAAGCCTTAGTTAAAAGTTTAAAAGGTCAAAATCTTCTATTAAAAGCTATTGAAAAGAAGGAGCAAAAGCGCCATCCTACGCCGCCGTTTATTACATCCAAACTCCAGCAGGAGGCCTCACGCAAGTTAGGGTTTACCGCTAAAAAAACCATGATGCTGGCACAACGCCTGTATGAAGGTATTGAAATGGATGATGTAACAGAAGGTCTTATTACTTACATGCGTACCGATTCGCTCCGTGTAGCCGATGTGGCTATTGAGCAGGTGCGTGGCTTTATTAAAGAGACGTATGGTTCTGAGTATGTGCCCGAATCTCCCAATTTTTATAAAAATAAAAAGGGCAACACGCAAGACGCGCACGAAGCTATTCGCCCCACCAACATGGAGCATGCGCCCGATAAGGTAAAAAAATATCTCGAACGCGATGCGTACCGTTTGTACGATCTTATTTGGAAGCGTTTTGTAGCCAGCCAAATGAAGCCTGCGGTGTTAGACCGTACGGTTTTTGTGATTGAAGTTAAAAATTGTGAATTTCGCGCCTCGGGTTCGGTTGTTAAATTTCCCGGTTTCTTATCTGTTTACCGTGAAGACTGGGATGAAGGCGATAACGAAAGCCGCGATAATCAAGATGAAGAAGGTCGACTTTTGCCCAATTTAAAGGAAGGTGAAAATTTAAAGTGTCACGAGTTTTTACCCTCGCAGCATTTTACCGAGCCCCCTCCACGCTATACCGAAGCGTCTTTAGTAAAAGAACTGGAAGAAAAGGGTATTGGCCGTCCGTCTACCTACGCCTCCATTCTTTCTGTTATCCAAGATAAAAAATACGTCGATAAAATTGAAGGTAAAAAATTTAGACCTACCGATTTAGGAAAATTGGTGAATGATCTTTTGGTAAATCACTTCCCTGATATTTTAGACGTAAAATTTACCGCCCACATGGAAGAAGAATTGGATGATGTGGAAGAGGGGAAGATGAAGTGGACCGATACCTTAAATGAGTTTTACAGTACATTTTCTAAAACTTTAGGTGAAGCTAAAGTGGCTATGCGTGATGTGAAGCGCCAAGAAATTCCTACCGATCAAAAATGTGAAAAATGCGGTGGGGTTATGGTTATTAAATTTGGAAAGCATGGTGAGTTTTTGGCCTGCCAAGCTTATCCCGATTGTAAAAATTCTAAAGAGTTTGTGCGAAACGAAGCCGGTAAAATTGAAATTCAAGCGGAGGAAACCACCGACGAAAAATGTGATAAATGTGGCAGGGCTATGGTGGTAAAGCGCGGTAAATTTGGTAAGTTTTTAGCGTGTTCGGGTTATCCTAATTGTAAAACAACAAAGGCTGTTTCTATTGGTGTAAATTGTCCTAAATGCACCAAACCTCTTTCCGAAAAGAAAACCCGTAGGGGTAAAGTTTTTTATGGTTGCACCGGATACCCTCAGTGCGATTTTGCCAGCTGGGATAAACCGGTAAATCAAAAATGTCCGCAGTGTGGTGCCAGCTACCTGGTAGAAAAAACCACCAAAGCACACGGCACCACCATTAAATGCGCCGAAAAAGAATGCGGGTATTCGCGGAGTGTGGAAGAAAGTGAATCTTAAAGAATTAAAAATTGGAACGCGCGCTTCAAAACTGGCCTTGTGGCAGGCCAATTTTGTTAAAGATTCTCTTTTAAAAATTCATCCTCATCTTTCTATTATCCTTCATCCCATCACCACCAAAGGCGATCAAATTTTAGATGTGACCTTATCTAAAGTAGGTGGAAAAGGTTTATTTGTTAAAGAAATTGAAGATGCGCTATTAAATAAAACGGTAGATGTAGCGGTTCATAGTTTAAAAGATGTGCCCGGTGAGTTGCCTCAAGGCTTGATGCTAGCGTCCTATCCGGTGCGTGAAAATCCCAGCGATGCGCTGGTTTCCAAAAATAATCTTTCGTTTGAGCAATTAAAAAAAGGGGCCATCCTTGGTTCTTCCAGCCTGCGTCGTATCAGTCAACTGAAAGCCTTAAGACCCGATCTTCAATTTATAAATTTACGTGGCAATGTGGAAACACGCATCCGTAAAATGAATGAAGGCGTCTGCGATGCGATTATTTTAGCTAAAGCCGGGCTCATCCGTTTAGGCATGGATAGTCTTATCACCGAAGAATTGAATATGATTCCCGCAGTAGCTCAAGGGGCTTTGGGTTTAGAAACGCGTGTGGGCGATGAAGACGTTATCTCTCTTTTAAAAGGTTTGGATCACTACGAAACACGCGTATGTGTAGAAGCAGAACGTGAATTTTTACGTGTGCTTAACGGCGGTTGCCAAGTGCCGCTGGGTTGCCATGCCACGCTTTCGGGCCAAAAAATTATCCTCAATGGTTTTGTAGCGTCACCCGATGGTTCTCAAATGATTCAAAAAAAGTTGGAAGTGCCGGTTGATAAAAATGTAGAAGGTGGGAATACTTTAGCGCAATCACTTCTGCAAGCCGGTGCTGATGTCATCCTGAACGCAGTGAAGGATCCCCTAGTGTAATTCCGGAGATCCTTCGCACCGCTTCGCGGGCTGAGGATGACTCATTTCATATGTCTACTATCATCCTTCTTATCTTCTCCAATGTGTTCATGACTTTTGCCTGGTATGGGCATTTGCGTTACAAAAACGTGCCGCTCTGGCAGGCTATTGCCGTTAGTTGGCTTATTGCTTTTGTGGAGTATTGTTTTCAGGTGCCGGCTAACCGTATTGGTGCGCAGTATTTTGAAACCGCACAGCTTAAAACCATTCAAGAAATCATCACGCTCGTTGTTTTTATCGCCTTTTCTGTTTTTTATCTTAAAGAACCACTACGTTGGAATTACCTGGTAGGTTTTGGTTTTATGATTGCTGCCGCTTTTTTTGTATTTAAAAAGTGGTAGGATTATTCGCCGCCCAAAGCTTTCTTTAAACTAAAATTCTTAGCCCCTTCAATGAGGCGTAAACTTGATTTCTGATTCATCTTTTCGCGGTCTTTTAATACCTTTTGACGGGTGCGTTCTTCTAAACTGGCCGGCATGTTGTCGTTTAAGGCATGGCGGATCACATGGTACACGGATTTTTTAATGAGAAATTCCGAATGACTGATGCTGTCGATCTCTAAATTTTTCACATTGGCCGCTTCCTCTAGCACACCGCCAGGGTACACACAAATGCGATCGTCTTTGGAATATATGGAATACAATTTTACTTTTTTAGGGAAGGGACCTTGTTTTAAGCGGCGGATAAAATTACTCATAGGGGTCATCTGGCGTATGCTTTTGCTCATAAAAGCTGCAGGGGTGAAGCTGGCCAGTAAGGCCCAAGGACTACCGTTATGCGGTGTGCCCATGGTAATCAGCATTTTTACACGGCGGTCACCACCTAAACGCTTGATATAGTAGTGGCCAATAAGTCCGCCTTTAGAGTGGGCCAAAATGCTGATTTTGCCGCGGAACTGATATTTTTGATAGAGACGTTCAATTTTTTGATCGATGTGCGAGGCTAATTCTTCAATAGGATTGGTGTTAAAGGTGCCCAGCGTTCCGCCCAGGTTAATGCTAAATACGGTGTACCCATCGTTATAAAGGCGTTTTTCTAAAATGGCAAAAGTGCGGCGGGTGGCGCCAAAGCCGTAAATAAGGAGAACCGGATTTTTACTTTTATGGAGATCGGCTTTTCTTTCGATGCGGTTACCGCTTAAGGTTAAGGCCGCAATGGTAGACCAACTTTTAATGCGGCGAGCCACACGGCGTACAGAACGGCGTAGTTTTTGAACCGGCATAGGATATAATACTATCCTGTATGCCGCAGGATGTCAAAAGGCTTATTAGGTAATTGTTGAAGAAAATTAGGCTTCTTCCGAGAGATCTTGGGTTACTTCATCATCACCCAAAAATTCATCTTCCTCTTCTTCCAGGTTGATGATTTCGGAGTTATCGGCATCATCGGCCAGAGAGGCCAGGTGTTTTTTGTAATCAGCATCCGAGATGACGCCTTTTTCGAGGTTACGTTTTAAGGTGCGTTTATCAAAGCTTCTTAAGGTCATAAATTATTCTCCATTAGCGGGAAGGCTTTTCGATACTCATGATGACTTTACCATGTCTGAATATCCGCACATCGCCGGTGGACTCCGAAATAACAATCGCAATGGCGTTTGTCAACGCCGTAATACCGGCCGCCGATATGTGGCGGGCCCCTAAACCACGGGGAATTTCAGACTCATCGGTAGCCGCACTTAAATAACGTCCGGCCGAAATAACCTCGCCATCGCCCGAAATAACAAAAGCACCGTCTAAGGCAGAAAATTCGATAATGGTGTCTTTTAAAGCCGGGTTTAATAAATTTCGTTCTTCTTCCGAATAGCCCTTAAAGGGGTTGATGATCATTTGTTTGCTTAATTGCATCACGCGTTCTTCGTCACCCAGCACAAAAATTGTGCCCACGGGCTTGCCTTCGCGGCCTTTATTAGACATTTCAATAGCCAAATTAAGTGTATGCTCAAACACGGCAGCTTTTACGGTATCGGGCAAATTTTCAAAATCGGTACCGGTCAGTACTTCCGATTCACTGGCAATGGTGAGTGATAACACAAAATCAAGCATGCCTTGTTCGGCTTTGCCTCCTAAAAACACAATGGTGTCGTCGGCATTAACCAGTTTTGTGGACAGAGCAAAAAGGACGGCAATTTTAATCATGCCCATACGACCCAGCTTGAGTTTGGGAATGGTGATAACCCCTCTAATAGGGGTAGGCTGGTTCCAGGTGTAATTAGCTTTTTTAGAAACCAAAATAAGCTGAATACCCTTGGGTAAGGTGTCGGGCAATAGCTCTTCGTCTACCGAATCGATGTATACAAAAAGATATTTGGCCTTAACGCCTTTAGCAGCATCTAAAGCCGATTTGATGAATGACTTGTTATGTGCCTTCATCATTTTGGCTTTGGCTTGATTAGGATCGCGAGCAGACATTTTTTAAGGATACTTAACGCGTCAAAATTCTTCAACTTTTTTATGGAAAAAAAAGCATTTAGCAGTATGATGACACCCCATTATGAAAAAGGGCTTTTTTGTCATTTTAGCGTTTTTAACACTCCTTTTTGCCTCAACAGGACATGCTTACGAAATAGGGGGCGATGACGAAAACCCTTTTTCGGTTTATTTTGACGAAAGCCCCGAGCCCATGACTCAGGGTGCTAGTACCACCTTTAAGTTTCTGTTTCAAATTCCACCCGAATATTATTTGTATGCCGATAAATTAACCGTTGAGTTAGATCCTCCTGGGGGTATTAGCCTTGGTACTTTGGTAAAGCCTTTAGCCGAAGTAAAAATGGATCCTTATCTCGAGAAAGAGGTGGAAATTTATCATAACGAACTGTCGCTAGATTTACCCGTAAGCATTTCGGCTCAAATAGCACCCGGCACCTATGCTTTAAGTGGCGTGATTAAACTACAGGGCTGTTCTACCGAACTTTGCTACAGGCCCATGACGTATCCTATTACCATTAATCTTACGGTAAACGGGACTCAAGTGACACCGCCAACAACCAGCGATTCCTTTTTTGCTAAAACTAAAAAATTACTGCAAAGCTCCCAGTTTTCGGATGTGGCCGGTCTTGGTTTTTTGTGGTCAATTTTTGTTGCGTTTTTAGGAGGACTTTTAACCGATTTAACACCCTGTGTTTGGCCTATGATACCAGTAACGCTGGTGGTGATTGGTTTGCATAAAGATAAATCTATTTTTCATAATTTATTTTACGTGTCGGTGATGGTGGCAGGGATGGCTTTTATGTACTCCATTTTGGGGTTAATAGTAGCCGCGTTGGGTAAAAGTTTTGGTTTTTTATTTCAAAACGTTTATTTCCTCACATTCATCATTTTATTTTTGGTAGTGATGGCGCTTTCGCTTTTTGATTTATTTCACTTTCATATCCCGCAATTTTTACACAACTTTTTGGCTAAAATTTCTACAGCCGGAGTAGGGGGCATCTTTTTTACCGGGATGACATTGGGTTTTATGGCTACTCCCTGCGTGGGCCCTATTGTGGGGCCGCTCTTGGTTTACGTGGCAAAAACACAAAATATATTAGAAGGCTTTGTACTGATGTTTGCCTATGCCATGGGGATGGGCACCATTTTTGTGGTAATTGGTACTTTTTATGGTTCATTTACAGGACGACTCAAATCGGGCGCGTGGATGACTGTGGTTAAAAAGATATTGGGTGTTCTTTTACTGGTTGTGGCCGCTTATTATGCGTTTAGCTTGTATCAGCCAACAAGGAGTCACCAGCATAGCAATCAAACTTTTGTTTATTCATTAGGTGACGGTTTGGATCGTGCCCAAAAAGAAAACAAACCTGTTCTTATCGATTTTTTTGCCACCTGGTGTTTGCCCTGCATGGAGTTAGATAAAACCGTTTTTGAAAATGAAATTATTGATCAGGAACTGAAAGACGCGTGGGTGCCTATTAAAATTGATTGTAGTCAATCTACACCCGCCTGCGAAGAGGCTATAAAGCGTTACAATATTATTGGCTGGCCCACGGTGGTTTTTTTAGATCGTAATCAACAAGAAGTTTCGGAGGAGCGACTTGTAGGAAAAGTAATAAAGCCAACGGAGATGACAACAATTTTAAACCGTGTGAAGGGGAAAAAATAATGGCTTTAGACCGCGTACGATTAGCTCTTTTAGATGAAATGAAACTGCCCGATTTTAAGGGCCGTCATCTTTTTATTGCCAAGCTTCGACTAATCATTTTTTTATTGTGCTGGCTCATGTTTGTTATTTTTTTTCCGCGTATTTGGAAAGAAATACCTCTGGTTCCGCTCATTTTTAACATTGGCTTCTTTGTAACGGCTCTTTGTTATTGGTGTGTGCTTAAAGAAAAATTTATTCTCACCATGTCGGTATTTGAGGTTTTGGCCGATATTGTTAGTCAAACCACCATTATTTATATCTTAGGAGCCGATCAGGTAGTGGTTTTTTTATTTTACGGTTTGTACGTAATTGCGGCCGGATCGTTTTTTGGTTACATCACTGCTCTTTTGGCTGCTACTTTTGTTCTGGTGGCCTACTGTGGCCTTCTTATTTTGGTGCAACTTGGTGTGGTGCCGCCGTACATGTATGCTTTAAACAGCCTGTCTTTTTTTAAACTCGAAAATTTTGGTTATGTTTTTAACTTGGTGTTTTTACCAGTGGCTTTGGTGGTTATTGTGTATGGCGCCAAAATTGCCCATTACTTTTCTAAAATTAAGGAACGTGCGCTCGAAACGCGTAACGTGCAATTGGTTGCTTTAAATCGTATTGGTTCTACCATCCGTAAGGCCATGAACCTGCAAAGTGTTATTGATCAGGTGTTAAAGGGTGTTATTCAGGGTTTGGGTTTTGAAATTTGTTTTTTGGCTCTTTTGTCGCGCAAAGCTGACCGTGTTCATTTTTATGTGCCCAAGGGTAATCCCTATACCAAAAAGATGGAAAATATTTTGGGCTTTAGTTTAGAGGAAGTTCATTTGCCACTAGAGGCTACTGAGAATTCGGCATACCAATCTATTTTGCGCAACCGGGTAATTATTCGTAACGACATGACAGAGCTTACTACTGGTCTTATCCCAGAAATTAATCCTCAAGCAGCCCTTAACATGCAAAAGATTATTGGATTTAATAAATTTGTAATTGCACCGCTGGTAGCGGAACGCAAAGTGGTTGGGGCATTAATTGGTGCATCAAAAAAGAAGTATGTGGAAGAAAGCATGGTGGATACGTTAGATAATTTTGCTAACCAGGCCGCTTTAGCCATTGAATCGGCACAGCTCATTGAAGAATTGCAGGAAAAAAATATTCAGTTGGAAGAGGCTAATAAAATTAAATCGGACTTTTTGGCTATTATGAGCCACGAGTTACGCACGCCGCTTACGGCCATTATTGGATACTCTGAAATTTTACTGGATAAGGTGATGGGAGAGCTTAATCGTGAGCAAACCGATTCGCTTTCGGAAGTGTTAAAAAACGCCGAAAATTTATTGCGACTGATTAACAGTATTTTAGATTTGGCTAAAGTGGAAGCCGGTAAGATGGAAATTTCTTACGAGCGTTTTTCGATTGCTAATTTGGTGCAGGAGGTTTTTCAAACGGTGGCACCTCTCATGACCCGTAAAGAGCAAGAGCTTAAGCTTGATATTGCCGAAGGCTTGCCCGATTTAGATGCCGACTCTGGAAAAATTCGTCAGATTTTATTGAATTTGGTGGGGAATGCCATCAAGTTTACGCCTGAAAAGGGAGTGATTACGGTAAAAGTTGAGTTTTTCCCTCAAGGAGATGATATAGCTCTTGCGTATCATCTAGATCCGGCACGTTTGGAGGGTAGGGGCGTGTTTCAGATTTCGGTGATTGACAATGGTATAGGAATTAGAGAAGAACACTTAAGCACCATATTTGATATTTTTCAGCAGGTAGATTCTACTTTTACCCGCAAGTATCAGGGAACAGGTTTAGGACTTGCACTATCTAAGCAGTTTTCTGAACTTCATGGCGGGGCACTTCAGGTAAAATCCGAGTTTGGTAAAGGCTCCACTTTTAGTTTTATTATTCCAGAGAATACGGTGAAGGAGAAAGGATAGACAATGAGTGACAGAATTCCCATGACGCCGGAAGGCTTTGAAAAATTAAGAAACGAACTCAGCCAGATTAAATCGGTGGATCGTCCACAAACAGTGACAGCTATTGAGGTTGCTCGGGAGCATGGTGATTTGCGTGAAAATGCCGAGTATCATGCGGCCAAAGAAAAAATGAGTTTTATTAATGGTCGTATTCAGGAATTGGAATCTTATATTTCTCTGGCCGAAGTGATAGATCCAAAGCTGGTGAAAGAAAAAGACCGCATTGTATTTGGTGCCAAGGTAACTCTTTTAGATCCTGATAACGACAAAGAAAGTACTTACCAAATTGTAGGTGAGTTTGAATCGGACGTAACTTCTGGAAAAATTTCTGTGAAATCTCCTATGGCTAAAGCCATGATTAGTAAAAAAATGGGTGATGCCGTAGTGGTAAAAACTCCTAAAGGCCCTAAGGAGTACGAAGTTGCCGGTATTAAGTACGAGTAATTTAGTCTCAACAGAATGAGATGGTTTGCTTGAAATCCCACTACGCACAGCGCAGCTGCGCTCCGGGGACGACTCAGTCTATTATATTTTTTAAATTAAGGTGTTTGTCGAAAAAGACCCTCCCACCCCACCCGGAGGTGGAGCGGAAGGCCTTAAAAAGGGGGTCAGTCAGCTCTTTCGAGCTCACTATAGTTATCGGTAAAACGTCAATAAAGTTGCTAGTTTTTTTCAAAAAGTTCATCTTTTTTTATTCTATTCTAACCTTGCATAATTCTTTGCTTTTTTATATGGATTCCCACTCCATATGAACCGTAAAAAAGTCTATCTTGTGGGTTTTCTCCTTATTGTAGGAATTTTGGCGTATTTGTTAAGTACCACCCTTAATACGGCCTTCCAATATTATGTTACTGCCGGCGAGTTTATAACGCATCAGGACAAATACCGTGATAAAACACTTAAAATTGCAGGCCATGCCATAGGTGTAACTAAAACTGATTCTATGAGCGGCATTGTGTATCAATTTAACGTTACCGAAGAGACTGCCGTGGTCCCCGTACGCTACAAGGGTTTGGCTCCTGATACCTTTAAAGAGGGTTCCGAAGTAGTGGTGACGGGTTTGTGGAAAGATGAAGGCTATTTTGAAGCTTCCGAAATTTTGGCCAAATGCGCCTCTAAGTATGAGGCAAAAGTAAAATGAATCTTTCTAATCTGGGTAACAACTTGTTAGCTCTTGCCTATCCCGCCTGTTTATACAGTCTGCTTATTTATTGGATTGGTCACAAAAAAAGGGATGCTCGTTTGGTTACCAGTGCTGCACGCGCTAATGGTGTTACCTTTGTGTTAATAACTCTTGCGTGTATTACTTTAATTGCAGCGTTTCTCACCAACGATTACAGTATTTTTTACGTTTATAATTATTCTAATAAATCGCTTCCTCTCTTTTTTAAAATTACCGGTCTGTGGGCAGGGCTTGACGGCTCCATTTTATTTTGGACCTGGCTTGTAAGTCTTTATGCCATGATGGTGTTGCGTCATAACATTAAAAAGAATGCCGACATGATGCCTTATATTAATGCGGTGATGATGACGATTATCTTTTTCTTTTTGTCGTTAGTCCTGTTTGCAAACAATCCTTTTACAGTATCGCCGCAAGTTTTTACCGACGGGAAAGGGCTTAATCCTTTGCTGCAAAATATAGCCATGGTTGTCCACCCGCCGTCTCAGTATTTAGGATTTACCGGAGCTTCGGTGCCGTTTGCATTTGCTATTGCAGCACTCGTCACACGACGCTTGGATGCCGGTTGGATAGATGACACGCGCCGTTGGACACTGATTGCCTGGTTTTTTATGACCTTGGGCCTTATTTTGGGAGGTGCATGGGCCTATGTTGAACTGGGCTGGGGAGGTTTTTGGGCCTGGGATCCTGTAGAAAATGCGGCTCTTATGCCGTGGCTTGTGTCTACGGCCTATATTCATTCTGTGATGGTGCAAAAAAAGCGTGGCATGCTCTATGTATGGAATATCAGTCTTGTATCGCTCACATTTTTTCTCACCATTTTTGGTACTTACCTCACACGTAGTGGAGTGGTTCAATCGGTGCATGCGTTTTCGGAAGGAAATTTAGGGCCTTACTTTTTAATATTTCTTTTTACCTTTATTGGTATCACCGCCATATTGGTGGCCACGCGTTATAAAAAACTTAAAAGTGAAAATGTTCTCCATTCTTTCTTTTCTAAAGAAGCAGCTTTTATTCTTAACAACATTGTACTGGTAGCCGGTGTAACCGCGGTTATTTGGGGTACTCTTTTTCCCACTATTTCTGAGGGAATTACAGGTGAGCGCATTACCGTGGGGATTCCTTTCTTTAATAAATTTATGGCGCCTATTGGGCTCATTCTTCTATTTTTAATGGGGGTAGGCCCAATGGTATCATGGAAGCAGGCGCGCATGCGTCACATCCGCGATAATCTTCTTATTCCGGGCCTTTTTGGTATAGCGGTAACGGTAGTTACTCTTTTTTGGCAAACAAATTGGTATGTGGTGAGCAGTTTTGGATTGGTTGCTTTTGTGATGGCTACTATTTGGCTTGAATTTTACCGTGGTGTTAAAGTGGTACGCTTGCAACAAAAATTGGGTTTGTTTGAAAGCTTTATTCATCTTTTTATCCAGGCTAATCGTCGTTATGGTGGCTATGTGGTGCATGTGGGTGCCTTGTTCATTTTTTTAGGAATTGCGGGCACTGTGCTTAAGACCGAAAAGGATTTTTCGCTGCTTCCGCAGCAAAGTGTTACTTTTGAAGGTTACGAATTGCACTATGTGGCTCCCGAAACTAAACAGGATGCGCATCATGTGGAAGATTACGCCATTGTGCAGGTGCTCAAAAATGGAAAGCTTTTAAAAACGCTGATGCCTGGCCGCTTTTTTTATTTTACTTCCGAACAACCGTCAACCGAAGTAAGTGTGTATCAAACTCTTTTCCACGATTTGTATTTAGTAATTGGCGTACAAGATCCGCAAACCGGTAAAACCGAATTTAGAGCAAGCCTTAACCCGCTTATCAGTTTTGTGTGGATGGGAGGTTTTATTATTTTAGTGGGTATTGTTATTGTTATTTTCCCCAAATTTAAAACCCCTAAAGCTTTGCCTCTTATTATATTGTGTGTGTTTCTCCATTCATATCCGCTGCATGCCGATGAGTCTCATCAGCATGTGGTGAATCAAGATGACCCCTTTGCTAATGTGAGCGAGACCGATCCCTATTATAAACCTTTGCAAGAGTTGGCCGCTAAACTTATTTGTCAATGCGGGGGATGTGTGCGTATGGATTTAAAAACATGTACGTGTGATTATGCCAAAAAAGAAAAAATGGGTTTTTATGAAAAGCTGAAAAATGGGATGACTTCTGAAGCTGTGATTGGCGAATATGTGGGCCGTTATGGCGTGATTGCACTTAATGAGCCGCCCAAGAAAGGGTTTTTAGCGCTTGGGCCCATAATGCCCTTTATTATTGTGGGTGCAGCCTTAGTTGCAGGTATTGCTTTTATTACAAAAAAAAGTGCGAGTGCTGTGAAGCCGGAAAAAGTTTCTTCTTTTATTGTAGATGACAATCTTAAAAAGAAAATTGAGGACGATTTAAATAATTTTTAAAAGTTTATGGAATGGATCATTATTACAGCCGTATTTATTTTTTCAATTCTATGGGTAGGGCTGCCTTTTATAAAGGGCTTGAGCGGCAGTTATGTGACGATGAGTGCTGATTTACCGCGCCATAATTTAGAATTGCGTAAAGAAGAATTGCTCACAAGTTTGGCTGATTTATCGATGGATGTAAAAACAGGAAAAATGGCCCAAGATGATTTTAATGAAGTGTATGGCGAAACCATGGCCGAGGCGGCTCGTGTTTACGGAGCGCTGGAGAAAAAAGATGTATAAGTTTATTATTTTCTTTTTTATCTTTTGTTTTTTTTCGTGGAGTGCTGTTGCCCAAATGCCACCGGCTGGCAGTATGCCGCCCATGTTTATGGGAAAGGGTTTTATTGAAGGTACACTCTATAAAATGGAAAAAGGTAAAAAACAGGTTTTAACCGATCATCCCATTGGCATCATGGTTTTTCAAAATGGACAACGTCTTTTAACTTTGGATAAAAAAACAGACGCTAACGGTAACTTTAAGTTTAAAAATATTAAACAAGAAGATGGTTTTAGTTATGTATTAGGCGTTATAGAAAACGATAAATTGTATGTGATGAGTGATATTACCTTAACGCCAGCCCAGGACGTATTTAAAGCCGATTTTAACGTGGGTGAGGGCTCTCCGTATTTAATGGAAGATGTTGATTTGCATGCTGCCCAAGCTGAAGCTAATGCAGAATCAGCTTCACCTAATGAGGCTGATACACCGGCCATGACGGGACAAATGGGATCGGGCGAGTCGTCAAAGTCGGCTTTAAGTGTGGCTAGTCCCTGGGAAAAACCGCATCAAAAACTGGCCATTTTATTAAGCGTGTTTGTTTTAGGATTGAGCTTTTATTTTTTTAATACCGATCCTCAAGGGTAATTTGCATGATGAAGCCTCTTTTGGACATTAGTAACTTGCACCAGGCTTACGGCTCTCGTTCTATTTTTAAAAATCTTCATTTAACAGTTCAGCCAAAACATTTTGTATGGGTTACGGGCCCTAATGGGGTGGGGAAGACTACTCTTTTAAAAACAATTGCCGGTATTTTAAAACCTTTGTCTGGTTCTGTTAACTTTTCTTTTAAGGAAAGAGCTTCTTATTTTAGCCCTCAATCGCAAGTTTATTTTAAAATGACGGTAGATGAAAATATCCACTTTTTTTCCAAAATACTGGGTTATACAGTTGAAGAGGCGATAACTTATGCGCACATGCTGGGCTTGCAAGAGTCACGTGGCGTGATGTATCGCAATTTATCTTTTGGTCAAAAAATTAAAACTTTATTAACCCTAGCTCTTTCGCAAAAAAGTAGTTTGTTTCTTTTAGATGAGCCGTATACGGGTTTAGATCAAGACAGTATAACAACTCTCAACGCTGTTCTTAAAAACAAAATAGAAGAGGGCGCTAGTGTTGTGTGTGCCACTCATCAGTTTAACCCTATTGAAGGTGTAGCTATTCAAGAATTCAAATTATGCTAGTTCACTTTTTAAAAAAGGAATTTACACTTCTTTTAAAAACTCCCGAAAAGTTTTTTTCGGTGTTTCTTTTTTCTTTTTTAATTGTGTTGTTGTTTTCGCTCAGTTTTCATGATGTGTCGCGTGCCAGTGTGGTAGGGCTTTATTGGATTTATATTTTATTTGCCGGTGTACTTCGCTTTAATCAAAGTTTTGACGACGAAAACGAAGGAAATGCATGGGACCTTCTTAAAATTAATTCCACGGGGCTTGGTTTATTTGGTGCAAAAGTTATTTTTAATTTTGTTATTTTATTGCTTCTTTCACTTTTCTTTTTTGTAGTTGAGCAGGCAATTTTTCCGGTTTATTTTTTGCGTTCCGAAATACTTCTCTTTTTAAAAGTAATTCCGCTGGCACTTATATCCTTTGCAGTGATTGGCACTCTTTTTTCAGGCTTTATTACGGGAGGTACCTTTAAAGAGCTTTTATTCACGCTCTTATTTTATCCTCTATCGCTGCCATTAATTTTAGTTTGTTTTTTTGTAGTGGGTGAGGGCAGTACAGGTATGCTGGTGTTGCATTTGGAATGGTATCGTTTTTTGGTGGGTGTGGCACTTATCTATTGTATTGCCTCCACCATGATGTTTGACTATTACTATCAAGAGTCATGAAAATTTTTTCGTCCAAATTGGTCCCTCTTCTTTATTTACTCCTTGTGGTTTGTTTTTATCTTATTTTCATGGTGGCCCCCCAAGAGGCTACGCAGGGGATGGTGCATAAAATTTTTTACTGTCATGTATCCTCGGCCTTTAACATGTACTTGGGTTTTGGCTTGTCTGGTATTTTTGCGGTATTGTTTTTAATAAAAAAGGAAGACTCACATTATCAAATGGCCATGGCTGGTGTAGAAGCTGGACTTTTGTTTTGCACCATGGTTCTTGCTACTGGTCCGGTATGGGCACGCCCCATTTGGGGTACTTGGTGGACATGGGATCCGCGTCTTACAACAACGCTTATTTTGTGGCTTGTTTTTTGTGCTGTTTACTTTTTTGACAAACTCTCGCTTGAAAACCCCAAAAGCCGTACGGTGGCTTGTTTGCTCATTTTATTTGGTTTGCTGGATATGCCTCTTGTAATGCTGGCGGTTAAAATTTGGAGAGGGCTTCATCCTAATGTATTAGGTGGAAAAAATAATATGCCGCCCGAAATGAAGCTTACACTTCTTGTTACTAATATTGTATTTATGATTTTATTTGGATTTGTGTATGCGGCTTTATCTCGTGTTCGTTTATTGGCCGGCAAGAAAGGATAAAATGGATACGTCGCTTTATATGTTTATAGGCTATTCACTTTTATGGGCTTTGCCCATGGTGGTGCTTTACCGTATATTGAAAAAAGTGGAGAAGTTAGAAGGGTGAATGGTGGATGGTGGTTAGTGGATGGAAAGATTTTTACTATCTACCATTCACTATCCACTATTTACTTTTTTAAGCGGCTTTGATTACTTTGCCAGAACGCAGGCAACGGGTACATACTTTAATGCGTTTTACCGTTTTACCTAACATAGCTTTTACAACTTTAAGATTGGGAAACGAGCGCTTAACGGTTTTGTTGTTAGCGTGAGAAACGTTGTGACCCATGAGGGGTTTTTTCTTACAGATTGAACATTCGCGTGCCATAGGTAGTCCTAACTAAAATTGAAGCGCGTTTGTATCAGGGACGTCATATGTTTTCAACCAAAAAATCAATTCCTACGCCTGCCTTTAAGGCTCCGCATTTAGTGACCGGAGCCAAAGGCGAGAGCGAGGCAATTAAGTATTTAAAATCAAAGGGTTATAAGATTTTGGAAATAAACTATCGAACAAAGGCCGGGGAGATTGATATTATTGTAGAGAAAGGGCCCGATCTTCATTTTGTAGAAGTTAAAACAAGAAGAGGCGCTGGTTTTGGACATGCAGTGGAGGCGGTAACGCTTTTTAAGCAAAGAAAGCTTATTCGGGCTGCTCAGTTTTATCTGCAGTACAAACCCGAGTATCGTAATAAGGGCCATTTGTTTTCTATTTTAACCCTCATGGGCAACAACGAAAAAGGTTGGGAGATAGAATTTTTTCCCAATGCTTTTGGATTAAATTAATAATATGCGCACCTTAAATGGAATGAATGTGAGGCTTGTTCCTTACGAAACCAAACATGCTTTTGTGCTAGTGAATTGGTATTACGATTTCAGGTATGCCCAGTTTTTTAGGGATATGGATGAAGAGCCCTACGATACCAGTAGTATTGGCCGTTTAGTAGAAGGTTTGGCACGTAATGGAATTGTGCTGCTTGTGATTGAAGAACTGGCCACCGATAAACCTTTGGGGCTCATGACCTGGAACATGGTAAAGAAAAAGGCCGGTATTTACCGTTTTGGAATTCTTTTAGATGAAGACACGCAGCACAAAACGCTGGCTATCGAAAGTATCATCATTATGTCGCATTATTTATATGCCGGTTTGGGTTGTACCAAAATGGTGGTGGAGTTTTTAGCGTCTAACACCCATATTCAGCGTATTAGTGAAAAGGGCGGCTTTATACGTGAAGCGGTATTGGATAAGGAAGCTTTTTTAAATGGAGAATACGTGGATGAAGTGCGCTACTATCTCACACGCGAAAAAGCTTACGAGTTATATGGCGAGTATTACCGCATGCTGGATGAATTAAATCGCGCCTAACTATAACACCACATTCTCTTTATAAGTCCCAAACACCTCACGGAAGGCATTGGAAATTTCACCGAGCGATGTGTAGCACTTAACCGCGTTTAAAATATGAGGCATGAGGTTGTCGCTGCCTTTTGCGGCGGTTTTAAGCTTTTCCAAAGCCTTTTTTACCGCTTCATTATCGCGATTTTCTTTAAGGCTTTTCAGTTTATTAACCTGTCTTTGTTCAAGTTCTGCTTTAACTTTAAGTAGGCCTTCCACGGGAGGTTCTTTGATGGTGAATTGATTCACGCCTACAATCACCAAATCTTTTTGCTCTACCTTTTTCTGGTAATCAAATGAGGCATTTTGGATATTTTGTTGTTGAAAGCCGTGCTCGATGGCTTTTACAGCACCACCTAGTTCATCAATTTTTTCAATCAGCTTCAAGCTTTCGGCTTCAATTTTATCGGTGAGGCTTTCTACATAATATGAACCAGCGAGCGGATCAATAGTATCGCCAGCTCCTGTTTCGTAAGCTAATACTTGTTGGGTTCTTAAAGCAATACGGGCCGATAAATCGGTGGGGAGCGCCAAGGCTTCATCCCGGCTATTGGTATGTAAACTTTGTGTTCCACCCAACACGGCCGATAAAGCCTGATAGGCCACGCGCACAATGTTATTATCAATCTGTTGTGCGGTGAGGGTGCATCCGGCTGTTTGCGTATGAAAACGTAACTGGCAGCTACGGTCGGTGGCCTTGAAACGTTGTTTCATTAATTTGGCCCACAGTCGGCGAGCAGCGCGGAATTTGGCTACTTCTTCAAATAAATAATTATGCGCGTTAAAAAAGAAAGACAGGCGAGGGGCAAAATCGTCTACTTTTAAGCCGGCCTCTAATGCGGCTTGTACATAGGCCAAGCCGTTGGCAAGCGTAAAGGCTACTTCCTGCACGGCCGTGCTTCCGGCTTCGCGAATATGGTAGCCAGATATAGAAATAGTGTTCCATTTAGGAACATGTGTTTTACAAAATTCAAAAATATTGGTGATAATGCGCATGGACGGTGTGGGGGGATAAATATAAGTACCGCGCGCAATATATTCTTTTAAAATATCATTCTGGATGGTGCCCGAAATTTTATCGGCCGAAACTCCGTTTTTTTCGCCCACTGCAATGTAAAACGCTAAAAGGGTAGAGGCGGTGGCGTTAATGGTCATAGATGTAGAAATTTGCGACAGATCAATACCGCCTAGCAGGGTTTCCATGTCTTGAAGCGAATCAATAGCCACACCCGTTTTACCTACTTCGCCCATGGATTTTGGATCATCCGAATCGAGCCCCATTTGTGTGGGTAAATCAAAAGCAACTGATAATCCTGTTCCGCCGGCTGCAATTAAATCGCGGTAGCGCTGGTTAGATTCTTCGGCCGTACCAAAACCGGCATACTGACGCATGGTCCAAAAGCGGCCACGGTACATGCTGGATTGTACACCGCGGGTGTAGGGAAACTGGCCGGGAACACCCAGTTTTTCAAAATAGTCATCACCGGCATCTTGTGGGAGATAGAGGGGATCTACAGGAATATCGGATAAAGTTTCAAACTTATTGCGTGTTCCTTTTTTAACTTTTAATTGCTCATCATTAAAAAGAGTGAGCTGCTTTTGGTGTTCGGGTTTCATAGGGCTTTGGAAATAGTAAAATATTGATAAAAAATGAAGAGAAAAATATTTTTTTTAGTATAATAAAAGCCGATGACCCAAGAGGGCAATATTTCTTATGTGAAAAGGGCTGCCATTGTCCTAGTGTTTGTGGCCTATTTTATTGCCAATTATTTCACTATTGGCACCTTGGCTCTTAAATTTGGCCAGTTTCATACCTTGGCTTTGCCTTTTGAAGCTAAAATTCCGTTTATCCCGGCTACTTATTTTACCTATATATTTTGTTTTATCATCCCGCCGGCGGCTTTTATGGTGATTAACGATAAAAAAACACTGTATCAAATGGTGCTGGTTTTCTTTTTAAGTTTAACCGTGTGCGATGTGATTTGGTTTTTATACCCTGTTCATTACGATTTACGCCCCGATATTTATCGCTACCACTTTTGGTATGCTTCATGGATGCAGGCCTTGTTTGAGCTTGATACTCCACCCATTAACTGTTTTCCGTCGCTTCATGTGCTGTATGCTTTTTTATCTTATTTTTATGTGCGCGAGCATGCCCAGCATTTAAAAAAGTTTTTTCATTTTATGGCCTGGGCTATTGCGATTTCTACTCTAACTTTTAAGCAGCATTATGTGGCCGATGTGCTGGCGGGGTATCTTATTGCGCGTCTTTTTGCGGCGTATTTTGTGACGCCACAAATTCTTCGTGATGAGTAAACGACTCAAAACTGCCTTTGTCTAAATCGGTATCTACCGTAATGCGATCGTCAAATACAAAGCATTCGCCAATCCATTTGTTTTCATCTTTTGGAACGGTATCCAAATAATTCCAAATGCCTCCATCCAACTGATAAACCTCGTTATAGCCCAAATCCAGCATGAGGCTTGTGGCTTTTTCGCAGCGGATGCCACCGGTACAAAACATGGCTATTTTTTTATTTTTAAAAAGTTCGGTGTTGTTTTTAACAAAGTTAGGAAATTCGCCAAAAGTTTTATTTTGTGGGTTTATGGAGTTAGGAAAAGTACCTGTTTTGTATTCGTAATCGTTGCGGGTATCAATAACTACCACATTTTTATCTTCTAATAATTTATTCCAGTCTTTTGCATTTAAATGAGGGGCTGTTTTTGTAGTGGGGTTAATATCGGGACGTTTTAAAGTGACAATTTCCTTTTTAACGTGAACAACCTGTTTTTTAAAAATGGGTTTTTCGTTAAAAGCATATTTAATAAACATATCTTCAAATCCCGGCTTTTGTTGAAGCGCTGCTATAAAGAGTTGTAAGTTTTTTTCATCACCCT
>JAIBAG010000029.1 GCA_019695305.1 bacterium | reverse complement strand
GGTATTGGTGTAAAGCCCGTCTCTGAAGAAGGAACAAAACGTTTAGTACGCTCGGCTGTTGAATATGCCATCACTCAAAAACGTAAAAATGTAACGCTCGTGCACAAAGGTAATATTATGAAGTTTACCGAAGGTGCTTTTTGTAACTGGGGTTATGAAGTGGCCAAGAAAGAATTTGGCGATAAAGTGATCAGCTGGGCTGATTGTGGTGGTAAAGTTCCCGAAGGTAAAATTCTCATTCAAGATGTGATTGCCGATGCCTTCCTTCAACAAATTTTAACCCGTCCTAAAGAATACGATGTGATCGCTACCTTAAACTTAAACGGCGATTATATTTCGGATGCTTTGGCAGCCCAAGTAGGGGGCATTGGTATTGCACCTGGTGGCAATATCAATTACGTAACCGGCCATGCATTGTTTGAAGCTACTCACGGCACTGCCCCTAAATACGCGGGTCAGGACAAGGTGAATCCTGGTTCTGTAATTTTATCGGGTGTGATGATGTTAGAACACATGGGCTGGAATGAAGCGGCGACCATGATTGTAAAAGCCTTGGAAAAAACCATCGAAAACAAAACCGTGACCTACGATTTTGAACGGTTGATGAGTGGTGCAAAACTTTTAAAATGTTCGGAGTTTGGTAAAGAGATTATTAAGAATATGGCATAATGGGTGAGGCCCGTTTTCGTTTTGTGAAGTTTTTCTTTTTTTAACGGCCTCAACTCGCTATCTATAGAGAGCGCCCTCTCAAGCTCTGAAGCCCTGGAATTTGGGTGGTAGGGAGAGGGCTTGTTAAGGATAGCTCAAACACGCGGCCTTATAAAAAAAGAAAAACTTCACAAAACGAAAACTAATAACCATGTATTTATAACGGAGATAAAACTATGAGAAAGAAAATTGCTTTAATTGGTGGTGGTAACATTGGTGGTGTTTTAGCGCAGCAGATTGCTCAAAAAGAACTGGGTGATGTGATCTTGTTTGATGTTGTTGAAGGTCTACCCCAAGGTAAATGTTTGGATATTTGGGAAGCGACTCCCGTTTTAAATTCCGATAGCAAATTAAAAGGTGCTAACTCGTATGCTGATATTGCCGGTTCGGATGTTGTGATCGTTACTGCTGGCTTAGCCCGCAAACCAGGCATGAGCCGTGATGATCTTTTAGCCAAGAATTTGGAAATCATGAAAACGGTTGCCGAAGGCATTAAAAATAACGCACCCAATGCTTTTGTGGTGGTTATTTCTAACCCGCTCGATGCCATGGTGTACACCATGCGTAAAGTAACGGGTTTTCCTAAAAACCGTGTGGTGGGTATGGCCGGTGTTTTAGATAGCGCCCGTTTCCGTGCCTTTGTAGCTGAAGCTTTGGATGTGAGCGTTGAAGACGTACACGCTCTTGTATTGGGTGGTCACGGTGATGACATGGTGCCCATTATCCGCTTGTGCTCGGTGAATGGTATCCCCTTAACCGAACTTTTATCCCAGGAAAAAATTGACGCCATCGTACAACGCACCCGTGTTGCCGGTGGTGAAGTGGTAGCGCTCTTAAAAACGGGTTCGGCTTTCTTTTCTCCTGCTGTATCGGCCATTCAAATGGTTGAATCCTATCTCAAAGATAAAAAACGCGTTTTGGCCTGTGCTGCCGAACTTAATGGCGAGTATGGCGTAACCGGCGGTTTATTTGTGGGTGTGCCTGTTGTGATTGGTGCCAAGGGTGTTGAACGTGTTTTGGAAATCAAACTTAATGCCGATGAACAGAAACTCTTCCAAGAATCGGTTAATCATGTTAAAGACTTGTTAAAATCTATTGCCTTATAATAGACTTTAACAAATTTGAGCACGATCAAGATTCCATCCTATTATTATTTGAGGCGTATTCATGCGTTGTGTTTGCTTGTGCCTATGGGGTTTTATGGGTTTTTTGCATTAATTTTAGCTGGCCTTGCCTTGGGACCAGATGGGTTTAAAAATTTTAATACGGCGCTGCGTGTTTTTTCTCATTTTCCCCTCTTATTTCTTTTTGAAATATTATTTTTGTATGGGCCTCTTTTGTTTTATTTTTTATATGGATTAGCGCGTTTAACCGAACGTGAAACGCATTTGTTTAACCCTTTAAGTGCCGCTAATACTCTTTATTTTTTTCAGGGCGTTACTCTTTTTTTGTCGTTTGCGTTTTTAGCGTATCATTTTTACGCTACACGTTTTCTTGCTTATCTTACGCAAACCTCACTCGATTATTTGTGGATGGTGCGTCTTTTTGAAAACCCGCTTCATGTTTTGGCCTATAATGTGGGCGTTTTTTCTCTTTTATTTCATTATGGGTATAGTTTGCGTCAGGCCATGATAGATAGCGGTTGTAAAAACGCGCGCAGCAATTTTGTACTAAGGGCATTGGTTTTTTTATTGCTACTCATGCTGGTTATTTTTTTATTGGCGATACTCAATTTTGTTTATCATTATAACGATCCGCCGGCCTTTTTAGGCCCGGTTATTCATTTTGTACGCGACGTGTTGTCGCGCTAATTTTTATGAAAAAGCCACGTGTGGTGGTTTTAGGTTCCGGTTCATCGGGGCTTATGGCTACCATTAAATTTGCTGAATCTGGGATTCCCGTCACTCTTGTGTCGGCATTGCCCTCGTATGCTGCACATAGTTCGTCGTTGTGCCACGGGCTGGCTTTGCCCCAAAACCCGCGTGAAGCGGGTGATAGTGATGCGCTTTTTTTAAAGGACATAATAACAGCTGCCGATGGTTTGGCCGATCAAAATAGTCTTAAAAATTTAACCGATTGGTCGGGTCGTATCTATCGGCTTCTTACGCGTTTAGGGATAGCTTTTTCTACCACTCAGGAAAACCGATTAGATTTTAGGCCTGCCGAAGGAGCTCGTGTATATCGCACTTTATATGCGGGTTTTCACACTGGGCGGCGTTTACTTTATGCTCTCGATCAGGTGGTGCGCTCTTTTGAGGAAAAAGGTTTGGTAACACGTCGGGATAATTTGGAATTTGTTTCTCTCATTCGATCGGCTGAAGAATCGGTATGTGGTTTAACGGTAATGAATAAGCTTAATATGGATTTAGAATATATTAAGGCCGATATTGTTGTTGCTGCTACCGGAGGTTTTGGACAAATTTTTCTTAACAACACGCATCCGCAAGTGGCCACGGGACTTGCCGTATCGGTTTTGTATCAGCAAGGAGCCCGACTCGCTAATATGGAATTTGTACAAAGCCAGATGGGGGCGTTGCATACTTTAGATGGCTCCTTAAATGTGGCCCCGTATGCGTTATCTGAAGGCGGGCGTTTTTTTATAGAAACAGGTGGAAAGCGTTGGTATTTTTTAGAGGAAAACTTTCCAAAATATCGCAATTGGGTAACAAGTGACGCTGTTCATCGTTTTTTGTTTGATAAATATCGTGATAAGGCCAAGCTTACCGGTGAATATCCTTTGGTGTATTTTGATTTATCACATCGTCCGCGCGAGCTCTTTGAAGGCCGTCTTAAAAATTTGCGTGAACAGGTTAAAAAATTTACGTCGCACGATATTGCGCACTCTCCTGTGCCTGTATCATCCGCTGTTACTAGCACTTTAGGCGGTCTTGAAACCGATAATTATCATATGACCAATATTTCCGGTTTATTTGCTTGCGGTGATGCAGGGCATAGGTACAAGGGGGCTTACCAGCCCGATAATATGGTTTATCTTACCAGTTTGTATTCGGGTTATTGGGCTGCAACGCATGCACTTTTATATGCCTCTGGTTTAAATAGAGGTGCCGATAGTGTTCCCGAATCGGTTTTTGACGATGAACTCAAACGACAACACGAGGCTAACCGCACCATGCTCGATTTGGCCGGGCAGGAAAAACCACGTTTATTATTTGAAGAATTAAAACATTGGATGAGTGATCAGGCAACTGTGGTAAAAGATGAAGCAGGCTTAACAAAAGCGGCCGACAAAATTTTAGAGTTAAAAAAGCGTTTTGAACGTATTAAACTTGCCGATACTGGGCGTTTTTTGAACGAAGAACTCTTATTTGCACGCAGGCTTTGGGGTGCTTTAGAGTTGGCGCAGGCAGTAGTGGCGGCCTCTAAAGCCCGAAAAGAGTCGCGCGGATGTCATTATCGCACCGATTATCCGTTGCGTGATGATGCTTTATTTTTAAAGGCTTCAAGCATTACTTACAATAGCATGGGGCCTGTAGTGGAATTTAAAGATATTGATCAGTCGGTAATAACACCGCCACATAGAGCTTATTGTTAAAATGCCAAAACTTTTTATTAAAATTAAAAGGCAGGATACTCCCGAGGCCGACTCGTATTGGGAAGATTTTAAAATTTCCCACAAACCCGGGATGTCGGTAATTTCTGTTTTAAAAAGTATTGAACAAAAACCTCTTAATGCCCGTGGTGAAGAAGTAGCTCCCGTTGTTTTTTCGTCGTCCTGTCATCAAGAAGCCTGCGGGTTATGTACCATGGTTATTAACGGGCGTGTACAAAACGCATGTTCGGTTAAAGTAGATGAATTATCGCAACCTATATCCATAGAACCTCTTAAAAAATTTAAGGTAGAACGTGATTTGGTGGTTCAAAAATTGTCGGCGATTAAGCCGCTAAAAGAGCTAAAAGCCTGGCTTGCTTTTGATGGTACTTATGATGTGGGTGAAGCTCCTATTTATGGGGAAGAAGAGGCGTCTCGTTCGGATACATTATCAACGTGTATCCGTTGTATGGCCTGTTTAGAAGTTTGTCCCCGTTTTAACGAACGCTCGGCTTTTGTAGGGGCAATGGCTATTGCCAGTGTTTCCAATCTTAGTCAGCACCCTGTGGGCGATTTTTTAAAGAGCGCCAGGCTTGAAAAATTATTGGATAAGGGTGGGTTATACGACTGTGATAATGTGGGCAATTGTCAAAAAGCCTGTCCTAAAAACATACCGCTTTTTGACGTGATTGTGGAACTCAAAAAAGATGCCTCGCGCATGATGGGTTGACAAGAAAGCTGTTTTAGGGCACCTCTATACTTTTTATGGCTCAAAAGACAATTACATCGGCCTCCAGTGCTGAATATTTTGCTAAAAATCTCCAGCAAGTAGGCTTTTCGTCCTATACCAAGGCGGTTTTAACCACCATTAAAGAAGCCGTCGATAACTCGCTTGATGCTTGTGAAGACGCCGGTATTTTGCCTGAAATAGCTGTAATTATTGAACGTTTAGGCGAAGGGACAGCAAAAAATTCTGAAAAAATTAAAATTCGTATTGAAGATAATGGCCCTGGGCTTGAAGCCGAAGACCTTGTGATGGTGTTTGGCGAATATCTCGCATCCTCTAAATTTGGCCGCGGGCGATGTAGCCGTGGTCAGCAGGGTATTGGTATTTCGGCTTGTACCACCTGGGCCCAACTCACCAATGCGCGTGGTGCTGTGGTGACGTCCAAAACCGATCGCATGCGCAAAGCAGTGCGTGCGGTTATTGAAGTAGATATTAAGCACAACAAGGGCGTGATGAAAGATAAGGACACGCTCGATTGGGATCGCGACCATGGCCTTGCTTGTGAATTTGTGATTGATGGCCGTATCCAGTTGCAGGGTGAAGGTGGGTTGCTTGCTTATCTCAACGGAACAACTCTTGTTAATCCGCACCTTACCCTCCGCTACAAAATGCCCGATGCGGAATGGGTAGAAATTTCACGTGTGTCGAACGAAGTGCCCGAAATTCCCGAGGCTACCGAACCACATCCGCATACCATGAAGTTGGGTGAATTCATTGCGCATAGCCACTTGTATGGTCGTATTAAACTGGGGGCTTGGCTTAAAAAAGGTTTTTCGCGCATTTCCGATCAGGTTCTTACCGAAATTACCAAAGCTGGCTTTAAAAAAGCGGCGTTTGATAAAATTGTGGATGCGGTGAGCGATGAAGAATTTAAAAATTTATTTTCCATCATTCAAAATTTAAAACTGATGGCGCCATCCACCAAGGGCGTGATGAGTATCGGTGAAGCGGGCTTGGCTGTGAGTATTCAGCGTTTGGGTGAAGTGGATTTCTTCTCCGTTGTTTCGCGTAAGCCGGCCATTTGTGATTTTAAACCTGTGTTAGTGGAAGTGGCCATTGCGCGTCTTAAAGACAGAAGCGGTGGCGGTGAAGATGAGCCTGTTGATATTTTACGTTTTGCCAACCGTGTGCCCTTGCAATTCGACAAGGCCGCTTGCGCCATGACCAAAGCGATAACCTCGGTAAACTGGAAATCGTACGGCATTAATCAGCCGAAAGGTTCGCTGCCTTTGGGGCCCTATATTATTGCTGTGAGCGTGGTGTCGCCGTTTATCAAGTTTAAGAACGCATCTAAAGAAACCGTGGATGCGAGTGATGAATTAGTAGAAGAATTACGCCGTACACTTATCCAGGGCGGACAAAAACTGTCTAAACACATCCGTCGTGAAGCGAAAGAAGAAGATTTAGAACAAAAGCGTCGTCATATCGAATTATTTGCCCCAATTTTGGTGGATGGAGCTTGTCGTATTACCAAATCTAAAAAAGAAAGACGCGAGAAAGCGCTGGAAGGGTTGGCTAAACTTTTAGGACGTGAAGCAAAAATGGCAGAGGCGGAGTTGAATGAAGCGATTGAACATTCCGAAGCCGCTTTAAAGAAATTGGCCGAAACCACAGGGATTCTGCCGGACGGTTTTAAAAATGAATCAAACGATGATGGCGATGATGATCGCCCCAATGCCGAAGAACAATTAAGCTTGATGGATGTGGGCGAAAAGAAAAAACGGAAGTAACCCACCCCAACCCTCCCTTAACCTAAGGGAGGGGGGGAATCGTAAGGTAGGAATTATATTATATGGCAACCAATGTTGATGTAGAAAAATTATCCCGGGAAATGTGCGAACAACTCTTGCGTGATTTGGAACGTGCCAAGCGCCCTGTGCTCTCCGCCACCAAATGTGCTTTGGATAATGCCAATTATAATCCCAAAGTGGGCTACTTAACTCCCGGTGATAAAAAAGTTTTAACAGAACTGAACGTAAGCTCGGTTAAGAAAATGTCGCGCTCTATTTTTATGCTGGAACTTATCTTGCGTAATCTGGATGTAGGCGCCACCAACACCAAGCGTGAACTTTACTATATCAGCAAGGGTGAAATTAAACATAACGCGCACTTAAAGCCGCTTGATTTTGAAGATCAGAACGAATCGGACTCCATCATCGATTTTATTTGCGAAATGATGGAATGTTACCGTGAAGATTTAAACTGCTTTGCCAACGACCGTGGTGGTCAGACGTACTCGCAACAGTTGGTGGTTAATGAAACCATGCCCGATGGCACTAAAGCCACCATCGATCTTTCTATGTTGGGAACAGCACCGTTCCAACCTAAAAACCGCCCTCAGAGTTTAAAGTTAAAAGTAAAAAAGAAAGTGGATTTTTGTCTTATCGTAGAATCGGAAGGTACGGCCAATACGCTTGTTACCAGCGGTTTTACCAAACGTAATAATGTGATCTTGCTCGGCGCGCAGGGTGTTCCTTCCAATGCCGTCCGCGGCTGGTGCCGGCTTATTCAAGATGAACTCGATGTACCCATGTACTTTTTTGGAGATCTGGACGCGTACACCATGCAGAATATTTTTCGTACGCTTAAAGCGGGTTCGGCGGCGAGTCTTATTCGTAATCACGATTTTAGTGCCCCCGATGTAAAATTTTTAGGTGTGCTTCCTGAAGATATTAAGCGCTACGATTTACCCGATTATGCTGTTAAAGAAAACGATGCATCCGAAAGCCGTGCTCTTAAAAAAGCAAAAGATGCCTTAGAAAATGATCCGTTTTTCCAGGATAAAAAGAACAAGGGCGTATCCGATATTTTAAAATGGCTTCTTAAAAACAAAAGACGTTGCGAACAACAATCGTTCTTCTCGGTTAATCCGCGTGATCCACTCATGCCGGAAAAAATCATCCTCGATAAAATTAAGAATAAGAATTTTGTGTGATTTTTAACGGGTGGCTATAACAGGAAAGTTTGCGTTAGGGGAGCAGCTTGCCACAACTGTAACAGGCAGCATGCCGGCAAAAGTGCTGGCCGATAACGAGAGCAAGTCGGGTTTTATGTATTCGGGGTTAGCTTGTGCGCTAAATCGAGCCCCCGCTTTTAAGTACCATTGATTGCCTTTTAAATAAATAATATCACCCAGTTTGCCATCGTTAGCTAAATCGGCCGTGTTAATTTTATCTTGCCATTCTTTGACTGGATTAAGTGTGCATCCACAATTCACCTGTTTCACAAAGTCTTCCAAGGTGATTTCTTTTTGAATATTAAATGTATAACAAGAAAGGCCCATATCATTATTATCGGCAAATAAACTCCAAAGTTGCCTGTTATTTGGCGGCTAATTTCTCAATGATTTCAAAGTGTTTCTTGTCTACCGGCTGAACGGAGAGCCTTTGCCCGCGCTTTAAGAGCAGCATGCCGCTTAGGGATGGATGCATTTTAAGTTCTTCCAGAGGAATAAGGGAATCAAATTTTTTAACAAACTCAAAATCCACTAAAAACCAGCGGGGATTATCGGGGCTGGATGAATCATCAAAATATTTGCTTCTTTCATCAAAGGCTGTTTTATCGGGGTGAGTTTCTTTGCACACACGGGCAATGCCGGCAACACCGGGAGGTTCGGCATTGGAATGATAGAAGAGGGCGAGATCGCCTTTTTTCATCTCATCCCGCATAAAATTACGAGCCTGATAATTACGTACTCCGGTCCATTCGGTTTTTTTGTCGCGTTTTAAATCGTCGATGGAATAGCTTTCGGGTTCGCTTTTAATGAGCCAGTAGTTCATGGCTAAATGATTTCTAATTTCCGAGACAATTTGTCAATCGCCTAAACTAATTCCTAAAGCGCGGGCGGTTTTTACTAAATTATGATCAGGCGCAATGGTGCGGTAGCGCTGGATGGCATCGGCTATTTTAACCGGCACAATATTATCTTGCTGGTAAGCCACCATGTAACCAAATTTTTCCTGCGCCACCAAATCAACAGCAGCAGCACCAAAGCGAGTAGCGAGCAAGCGATCCATAGGTGCCGGAACACCACCACGTTGCAAATGGCCTAGCACCGTGCAGCGTGTTTCCATACCGCCTAGTTTTTTGGCCAGTTCGCGGGTTACATAATCGCCCACACCGCCCAGTACACGATTATTGCGGCCCACACCGGCTTTTTCTTTTACAAAGGCATCACCGTCTTTAGGTTTGGCTCCTTCGGCCACAACCACAATGGCAAAATGATGGCCTCGCGCATCGCGAGCGCGGATGTGATCCGCCACTTTATCTAAATCAAATGGAATTTCGGGGATGAGTACCACATCGGCTCCTCCAGCTATACCGCTGGCCATGGCAATCCACCCCGCATCACGGCCCATCAGCTCCAGCACCATCACACGGTCGTGCGATTCGGCAGTGGCATGGAGTTTGTCGATGGCGTCGGTGGCGGTTTCTACGGCGGTTTGAAAACCAAAGGTCATTTCGGTGCAGTCTAAATCGTTATCAATTGTTTTGGGAACGCCTACAATATTTAAACCTTTTTCAAAGAGTTTTTGAGAGATGCGTTGAGAACCATCGCCACCAATATTGATAACTGCATCAATGCCCAGACGACGCAGACGGGCGAGGAGCTCATCGGAACGGTCAATTTCAACCAACACTCCTTTTTCATTTTTAACCGGAAAAGTAAAAGGGCCGCCTTGATTAATCGTTCCTAAAATTGTTCCGCCACGGACCAAGAGGCCACTCACAGTTTTAAGATCGAGTGGCATAATCCGCATGGGATCTTCCAAAATACCGTTAAAGGCTACCTGGCTGCCAATCACTTCCCAACCATAAGTGCCAATAGCATGTTTTACTACCGCGCGGATAACAGCATTTAAGCCGGGCGCATCACCGCCGCCTGTTAAAACCAGGATCTTTTTCTTCTTACTCATAACTCCCCCTTAGTGAGAGTATTGTAGCTGCAGGTGGCTTATTCAGGCTAGAACTATTTCTTTCTTGCGTTAGGCGCTTATCCGTGAAAATCTTTTTTAATGAGTCGCGAAAAGGTCATTTTATTTGGGGGTTCTTTTAATCCTCCTCATCTGGGGCATCGTGAAGTTGTCCGTCATTTGGCAAGTCTTCAAGATTTTGAAGCCGTCTCTATTATTCCTACCTACGCTCATCCCTTTGAAAAAAATCTCACGTCGTTTTTAGACCGCATGGCCATGTGTCAGCTTAATTTTATGGGAATTTCGCCCAACGTGATGCTTAATCCTATTGAAGATAATCTGCAGCATACGCCCTCTTATTTTATTGATACTCTTTTGGCGCTAAAAAAAATACATCCCAAAACCGATTTTACCATTGCACTAGGAAGTGATTGTAAAGAAACGCTGCACCTGTGGCATAAGGCCAAGATGTTACAAAAAGAAGCATCATTTTATTTTTTCCCAAGGGCTGGTTACGAAAAATCTAGCTTTCCTCAAATTTCTAGTACTGAGTTGCGTGATAAAATACAGAGAGGTGAGAGTGTGAAAGACTATTTGCATCCTCCGGTTTTAGATTACATACTGGAGCACGCGCTGTATAAATAAAAACATGAACAAGGAAATTAGCAAAATATTGGTTGTGCCCAAGGGTGGACGCTTTGTTCCAGGTGGCCGGAAAAGATTTTTTTATCCCGATAGCGGCGAACTTAATGAATCCGATTACCAGGCGTTAACGGCTACGCTGGATGTGTTAGAAAAAAATCTTATTAAAAATGATTTTGATTATACTGTAGTGTTAAAGCCCGATCGTAAAATTATGAGCCGTTTTGATTTGGTTATTACTGTAGGCGGTGATGGAACTTTTTTGCGCACGGCGCATTTGGTAGAAAATACGCCTATGATGGGGATTAATTCGAACCCCAAGGTTTCTATTGGAGCTTTGTTAAGTATAAAGCCCTCGCAAATAGAAAAAAAACTTATCGCTATTAAAAAGGGCAATTACAAAACGTTAGTACGTCAGCGTATTGGGATTACGGTTAACGGTAAAAAACTGCCCGTATATCCGTTAAACGATATTTTGTTTGCTAATAATTCACCCGCAGCCATGAGTCGTTATCAGGTGAAGTTAGTGCGTCACAAAGAAAATCAGCGCAGCTCGGGTGTGTGGGTAGCAACTTCTAGTGGTTCAACGGCCGCCATTAAAGCGGCGGGTGGTAGGCCTATGCCGCTTTCCAAAAAGATGCTTCAATATTTGGTGCGTGAGCCCTACAAAGGTTTGGGCGAAAAAAAATACAAAATTTTACGTGGTTTTATAGAGATGCACGAAGAATTAGTGTTTATCAACGAAATGCACCGTGCCGGTTTATTTTTGGATGGAACCCAGGGGCATTTTTCGCTGGCTTATGGTGATAAAATTTCTGTTTTTCTATCTCGTTTTCCTCTCACAACCCTTCTTTAAGTATTCTCAATTTTAAGAGGCTAAAATGTCCAAAAACGTCAAAATATTGACTATTTTTATGAATATTTGACTCGGGGTAAATAGTAAGTATATGTTTTTAAAAAAGAATTAAAGTTAACCGTCAAGCTTCCGTTGGTATGAGTGTTGCGTTGCTATTTATGGGTTAAACGGGAAAAGGAAGGGGAGACGGTATGTTTGGAAAAATAACCATGGGTTTGTGTATAGGCTTGGTGCTATCTGGATGCGGTGACAAGTCTACTGCTTTTAAGTCAAACAATGAGCTTAAATCTCCATCGCATGATGATAGAAATTACGTTCCTAGTTTGTACGTTCAGGATGATCCTGTTCCTCAAAATACAAAAATTGTAGTGAATATTCCTGCCCGTGAATTGCGACTGTATCACGAAGGTGAGCTTGTCTATCGTTTCCCTGTTGCTGTAGGGTCTCCCGTCTTTAAAACGCCTGTGGGTGAGCGCAAGCTTTCGCAAATTGTATGGAATCCTTGGTGGATGCCTCCCGATAGTAAGTGGGCCGAAGATTCTAAGCCCACACCGCCCGGACCTGGTAATCCGTTAGGTTTAGCCAAGCTTGATTTGGGAGGCGCTATTTTATTACACGGGACTAATAAAGAATATACCGTTGGCCATCCCGCATCACACGGTTGTATGCGCATGTTTGCAGCCGATGTAAAGGCTTTGGCTTGGTGGGTACAATCACACTTTACTGAAAAAACAGATCCAGAACTTCTTAAAACGTATGCCGCTCATCGTGGCAGTAGTTATTATGTAAATCTCAAAAATTCTATTCCAGTTGAAATTAAGTACAACATTTTTGAAATTCAGGAAGGTAAATTAAAAATACACCCCGACGTTTACGGTAAAGCAGGCAAACGCAAAGATGCCGTACTGGCCTGGCTTAATAGCAAGGGTGTGGGCAGTGATAAAGTAGATGAAGTGGTACTGGCTAAGGCGCTTGATTCATCTACGGTTACTTCGCAAGAAGTGGCCTTGCGCGATTTGATTCCGGCAAAACTCATGGCGTCTAACACGCCGCTATCCGATCCTGTAACTGATGCCTGGCAGAATGAACATAAACCCAAATTTTCGTCGCTTATGCCGGCAGGACTTTAGCAATTATCTAACAAATAACTTTATTTTTTACTCTCTCTATAATAAATCTTAACATCGTTTTTGTCTGTGACAAGTAAGGGGAAGCGGTGAGTGATTTTTCCATTCACCATTCACTATTCACTATTCACTGTCTTTAAATGTGCGGCATTGTTGGTTATACGGGTAAACAAAAGGCAGTTCCCATTTTATTGGATGGTTTGTCGCGTTTGGAATATCGCGGCTACGATTCGGCAGGTCTTGCTTACATTAACAACTCCGACATTTCTATAGTGAGAGCCGAAGGCAAGCTTTCTAATTTAAGTTCCAAAATAGACAGGCGCGACAGTTTGGGAATGGTTGGTATTGGTCATACCCGTTGGGCTACACATGGCAGTCCTACCGAAACCAATGCGCATCCGCACCGTGCTGGAGATGTTGTGCTTGTACATAACGGAATTATAGAAAATTATCTTTCGTTAAAAGAAAAGTTACAACTCAAAGGCCATAAAATACTTTCTGAAACCGATACCGAAATTGTATGCCATCTTATTTCCGAACATTTAAAAAAGGAAAAAGTATTTTTAAAAGCGTTAAGCCGTGCTTTAAGCGAAGTAGAAGGTACTTACGCCTTGGCCGTGTTATACCTTAAAGAACCCGATAAATTGTATGCTGCAAAAAAGTCGTCGCCACTTGTTATTGGGCTTGGAAAAAACGAAAATTTTTTAGCTTCCGATATACCCGCGCTGCTCCCTTATACCAAAGAAGTTATTTATCTCGAAAATAACGAAATTGCGGTACTCGAAAAAAAGGGAGTAACACTTTATTCAAAAGGTCTCAAAAAAATTGTGCGTAAGGCACAAACTATCCCATGGAATGCCGACATGGCCAAAAAAGATGGCTTTAAACACTATATGCTCAAAGAAATTCATGAGCAGCCTCAAGTGGTTTCGGATACCATGATGGGGCATATTAAAAAAGGCGCCCAAACCATCGACTTTAAAGAAATAGATTCATTATTTAAGGGTAAAAAATATCCATTTTATAACCGCATCTACATTATTGCCTGTGGTACTAGTTGGCATGCGGCTCTTGCCGGCAAGTTTTATTTGGAAGCCATTGCCCGATTACCGGTTAGTGTTGATACAGCCAGCGAGTTTAGATATAGAGAACCCTTTTTAGATAAAGACACACTCCTTATTTCTATTTCTCAGTCAGGAGAAACAGCCGACACTTTGGCTTGTGTTGAGGAAGCTCGCTCCAAGGGAGTAAAAACCATTTCCATTTGCAATGTTATTGGTTCCAGTTTAGCACGCGCAAGCCATGCAACGCTGTATACACATGCGGGGCCAGAAATTGGTGTGGCTTCTACTAAAGCGTTTACCACACAATTAGTAGTGCTTTTAATGCTAGCTCTTAATTTGGGCTACAGGGCCCGTAAAATTAACAGAGCGTATTTACAAAATGCAGTAAAAAAATTGTCGCATTTGCCTCGTTTGATGGAAAGTATATTGGCGCGCAAAGATGATGTGTTAGCTATGGCGCAAAGTTATTTTTCAAAACGAGATTTTTATTACATTGCCCGTGGCGTTCACTTCCCCATTGCTTTAGAGGGTGCGTTAAAATTAAAGGAAATTTCCTATATTCATGCCGAAGGTTATTCGGCTGGAGAAATGAAGCACGGACCTATTGCTTTAATAGAGCCAGGAAGCCCTGTGGTGGCTTTGGCTCCGCTCGATCGTGTGTGTGTCAAAATGCTTTCTAATATTGAAGAGGTAAAAGCCAGAGGCGCTTCGGTAATTGGTTTTGTAACCGAAGGCGACAAGCGTTTTGAAGGAAAATGTGAAAAACTTTTTTATGTGCCTAAAACTGTATGGTATTTAACACCCATTCTTTTGTCGATACCGCTTCAATTGTTATCTTATTATATTGCCGACTTGCGTGGTACCGATGTGGATCAGCCGCGTAATTTGGCCAAAAGTGTTACCGTAGAATAATGCTCGATCAATTAAACCCCCAGCAACGCGAAGCGGTTGTACAAACCGAAGGTCCGCTTCTTATTTTGGCCGGCGCCGGTTCTGGAAAAACGCGCGTCCTTACGTTTCGTATTGCTCATTTGCTAAGAGAAAAAAATATTTCACCCCACAATATTTTGGCTGTTACCTTTACCAACAAAGCGGCCGGAGAAATGCGTGAGCGTATCGAAAAAATTTTGGGTGAAGGGGCCATGCGCAACATGTGGGTATCAACCTTCCATTCTATTTGTCTGCGCATTTTACGGCGTCATGCTTCCCTGTTGGGGTATAAGCCCGATTTTTCAATTTATGACGATTCCGATCAGGACAAACTTATTTCTCAGTGTTTGGAGGAATTAGGATATAATCCAAAAATACTCACTCCTAAAATGGCGGCCTCAATTATCAATCGTTCAAAAAATAACGGCTGGAGCGTAGAGGAATATGCAGCTAACAATGATGATTTTTTTGGTGAAAAATTGGCCAAGGTTTATGATGCCTATCAAAAAAAGCTTCTTACCAATCAGGCTATGGATTTTGGAGATCTTATCCTGAATGTTTTAAAATTATTTCAAAATCATCCTGATGTTTTGCACTATTATCAAAATACGCTCAAATACATTCATGTTGATGAGTATCAAGATACCAACATTTGCCAATATCAGCTTATCCGTTTGTTGTCTGATGCGCACCGCAATATTTGCGTTGTTGGCGATGATGACCAGTCTATTTACAAATTTAGAGGGGCTGAAATTCGCAATATTTTAGATTTTCAAAAAGATTTTTCCGACTCAACTGTGGTGAAGTTAGAACAAAATTATCGTTCTACTCAAAATATTTTAAAAGCGGCTTCTGGAGTGGTGGCTAATAATAGACGTAGGATGGGAAAAACCTTGTGGACCGATAATGGCGATGGCGAATTAATTGGTCTTTTTAAGGCCCCTACCGAAAAAGATGAGGCCCGGTTTGTAGGTCAGGAAATTGAAAAGCATAAACCCCAATATAGTTATCAGGAAATGGCTGTTTTTTACCGTACCAATGCACAATCTCGCCCTATAGAAGACGAACTGAGAAAACGTAAAATTCCCTACATGATTATTGGTGGCATGAAGTTTTATGACCGCATGGAAATTAAAGATATGCTGGCTTACTTAAAAGTGCTGGTAAACCCTGCCGACTCGATGGCCTTAAAGCGCATTATTAATGTACCGGCCCGTGCTATTGGCAAAACCACTATAGATAAATTGGAAAGTATAGCACAACAAGCAGGTACATCATTATGGGACACAATTTTAGAAGTTATAAAAAATGGCAGCTTGCAAATCAACAAAGGTACGCTTGATAAGCTTACGCAATTTGCAACTCTGCTAGCTCGTCTCAATAGTTTGCGCCAATCGGTCTCGCTTACCGATTTTATGACCACGCTTTTTGAAGAAACTGGTTATTGGAAAATGCTCACCGATGAAAAAACTCTAGAATCGGAGTCGCGTCTTGAAAATCTAGAAGAATTAGTGACCGTTGTGTCGGAATATGTGGCCGAGCATGAGGATGCAACGCTGGAAGGTTTTTTAGATCAGGCCATGCTGGTATCGGCAGTGGATGTGCAGGGTGAATCGAATGAATATGTAACGCTGATGACGTTGCATTTGGCCAAAGGTTTAGAATTTCCATTAGTATTTATGGTGGGTATGGAAGAAGGACTTTTCCCGCATAATCGTTCTCTTAATTCTGATGATGATCTCGAGGAAGAGCGTCGTTTGTGTTACGTAGGCATGACGCGCGCCATGAAAAAACTAAATTTAAGTTTTGCTACCCAACGAAGTTTGTTTGGCAGTAGCCAATTTAATTTGCCGTCACGTTTTTTGCAGGAAATTCCTTCTGAATTGCTGATTAAACAAGGTTACGATGTATCGCGCTTATCCAATGTGGACGACCGCGAGTTTAGGTCATTTGGCCGTGATGACGACTTTAATCAAAGTAGCAGTGCCGACGATTTTAATCAGGATAACCAAAATCCATTTCAGCGTGGTGCTCGCGTGCGTCATGCGGTTTTTGGGGTTGGTACTATCCGTGCTACCGAGGGCGAAGACGAAAACCAAAAGCTTACCATTGCCTTTCAAAACGGGGGCATCAAAAAACTACTTACCAAGTACGCTAATCTTGAGCTAGTCAATGGTGGGTAGTGGATAGTCAATGGATAGAAGATGTGTAGTTTTTCCATCTACTATTTACCATTCACTATTCACTTCTTCAAAGATTCCACACATACAGACGTTCGCTTTTTTCAACCTGAGAAATATCACCTGTATTTTCGCCAAGCATCGAGAGGAAGCTTTCGAGGTTTTTTAAATTTTTATATGGTTTGGGAATAATATGTAAAAACCCATCCTCCATGGCTGTATCTACCAGCTGCGGCATATGGCCCGTTGTTAAAACGGTTTTAAGTGTAGCATTAATTTTAAGCGCGCGGCGGATGAGCTCTAAACCCGACATGGCTGGCATGGCTAAATCGGTAAGCAAAATATCGGCTCCGTCTTCGGCTAAAGTTTCAAGGGCCTGATGCGGATCAGTTTCGATGATCATTTTATAAAATGGCAAATGACTTTGAAAGCGCTTCCAAAAACGAATTAATATGGGATCATCCTCCACAACTAACAAGCGTTTGGTGCCAAGCCCCATGATGCGACGGCTTTCAGGCGTTAAATTTTCGATATAAGACAATTCCATACCTACTTCATAAAGCAAGGCTTATGCCAAAATGGTCAGCGTTTAAATTTTTATAAGCTATTGATTTATAAAGTGAATTTTAAATGACTTTTTTAAAGAAAAAGGAAGCGATAGGAAAAAATTACAGAACAAACGAGAGAAGCAGGCTGGTTACGATACCCAAAAGGGCCACTACAAACATGACAATCACAAGCTTTTTTTCATCCTCATGAGGTTTGGCATGCTTTGAGCCAATGCGGGCCGAGTGACTTTTAAGCTCTTTTAAAAGAGTGTGGCCTGTAAATGTTGTTTCATCGGTGAAACTGGCGGCTGTTTGTTTGTCCATAAAGTAAAGGCTAAAACCCCTTGATAGAGGAGCATACCCCATCCTGGATGTGCTTTAAGTTTTAGCCGACGAGCTGCACTAAGTAAAGGGGTAATGAGAGGAGTATAAACAATGTCGGATACCAGGGCTTTCTTTTTTAAAAGTTCCAAAGGAAGTACCGTCATGGGTGTTCCATTTAACCCCATCGATGTGGTGTTGATCAACAGATCACAATTTTTAAACACAGGGTTAGGAATAAGATTTAACCCATAGGCTTCAATGCTTACTTTGGGAAATAACTGTCCAAATTCTTTAGCCAGTTGTTGGGCTTTTTCAAGCGTGCGATTTACAATACATAACGAAGCACATTTACCGCTGAGCACACCATAAATAACTGCGCGCGCCGATCCACCGGCGCCCACTACCACCACATTTTTACCTTTTACGTTAAACCCGGCCTCTTTTTTGAGGCTCATCATGTAACCAGCGGCATCGGTATTATGCCCATGCAATTTACTGCCTTTTACTACAATAGTATTAACCGCCCCAATGGCTTTGGCTGTGGGCGAAAGGGTGTGCATGAAGGGAATAACAGCTTCTTTATGCGGGATGGTCACGTTAAGCCCTACAATGTTTTTTTGTTTTAAATTTTTAATAGACAAAAAGGATACGAGCTCCTCGGTTTGAAGTTCAAAAGGCATGTAGAGATACGGCATTTTTTTAGCGGCAAAGGCAGCGTTATGCATGATGGGCGACAGCGAATGTTTGATGGGATTACCAATGATGCCGACGATTTTCATAAATATTAGATAATTAGTGAAACTTGTTTGCTGGCTGCTAAAATTTTTTGAGCTTTAGCAATATCCTTTTCAATTTGCTTAAAAAGTTCATTGCTATCGCTAAAGGTTTTTTCGTCGCGTATTTTTTCTATAAAATGAATACGGATATTATGTCCGTAAATTTCTTTTTTAAAATCTAAAATATGGGTTTCGATGGAACTTTCGGCATTTTGAAAGGTGGGATTAAAACCAATATTGGTTACGCTCTTATAAAGCTGATCGCCTACTGATGTACGTGTTACATACACACCAGGAGGTGGCAGCAATTTATTGTGTGTTTTTACATTGGCTGTTTTGATGCCCATGGCCCGCCCGCGCTTAAACCCCGGGATCACCTCGCCATCAATAAAAAAGGCACGTGTGAGTAATTCGGATGCCTCGCGCATTTTGCCTTCACTTACAAAGCGACGGATAAGGCTAGAAGACGACAGCGTGTTTCCCTTCATGCAGGGATCTATAATTTTAAGATCAATTTTGTTTTTGTAGCTTAATATTTCCAAATTTTCAATATTACCGGCACGGCGTGCTCCAAAGGTAAAATCGTACCCAACGGTAATAAAATGTGGTTTTAAACGTTTTACCAAAATTTCATCAAAAAACTTTTGGGGTGATAGTTTGGCAAAGTTTTTGTTAAATTTTTCGGCTACCACATAGTCAAGCCCCAGTTTTTCCAAAATTTCCATTTTTTGGTCAAAAGTATTGATAAGAGAAGGTGCTACTTTGGGTGCTAATACCGAAACAGGGTGAGGGTTAAATGTATACAGTAGGGCTGGTAGTTTGCGCTTTTTGGCTTCTTTTAAAAGACCTTTAATAATGTGCCGATGTCCCAGATGAATGCCATCGTAGTTACCCATAGTAAGAACACAGCCTTTTTTAAGGAGGGCTTTGGCATCGGCTGAAGAGGTGAGGACTTTCATATTTTTGCGCCCTCCCCCTTGGGGAAAGGGTTAGGGAGAGGGTTCTTTTCATTTTCGGTGTTATGCATAAAGGCCCTTAACCTTCAGGTTAAGGACCATTTTTACTAAGTCCCCAGACCCGCCTTACAGGCGGGGCTGGAGACGTAAGTAAAAATGGGCGGAGGGGGACTTGAACCCCCACGAGTTGCCTCACTGGATTCTAAGTCCAGCGTGTCTGCCAATTCCACCATCCGCCCGCAATTACCCGTTTTATGGTAAATTTGGGTCTGGGGCAAGCACCAAGATAAGTATGACTTATTGCGTCATCTCTTTTTTGTTTCCAAAGCAACTTTTTTAAAATATTGCCGATAATAACTATAGATGAAAAAGTATTCTTCCATTTTTGTTTTTCTCCTTTTTGTTGGGGTGGTTTTTATGCATACGGCGTGTTCTCAAGGCGAGGACACGCCGTATAATTTGTTGCCTGCTGATGGCGACGAGGAAGCAACTCCCACGCCTGATGAAGATTGTGCCGATAACGAATTTGTAACAGCCGATTGCGTAGAGTTTGAGCAAGACTTGGCTGATGAGTAATTTTATCTTGAAAAGAAAAATCTAGTGAAGATCGGGTGTGGTTGGTTCAGGCAATAATGGTACTTCCTGCTGTATAGGAGGTAAAGTTTTCTTAGCCCCTGTTAATTTAAGCAATCCCTTTAAAATATTTTCCCACTGAATAATTGTTTGTTCATCGTAATTGCGGCTTACTAATTTTGCATCGTCGGCCTTTATCAGGCCTAAGTCTTTATATACCGTTAAGGCGTTGTGAATGTTAGATTGAGAAAGCGATTCCGAATAATGAAGCGCTCCTTTTAAGTAAAAAAGATGGCCTTTGGCCAGAATATCCAATTCCAATTTCTTTTGATCCATTTGCTCAAATGCCATGTTTTTAATGTAGGTAAGCGTAATAAGGCTAGCTTCAAAAAAGTCGTCTAAAAGTGAACTAAAGAGGTAAAATGAAGATGTTAAACGGCAACTGTCAAAGCATACCTCGGTAGTATCTGGATTATAGGTGAGTAGCTTTTCCTGTTCATAAAAACGGATTACCTTTAAAATATGCTCTTCTAAGGTAGTGCGTTCGCTAAAAGTAAAGTCGTGACGGAGCAATGTTTTGAGCATTTCGTACTTCTTTTTAATTTCTTCTAAGGTAAGTGTATTGGACGTTGCGTTTTCTAATATTTTAGACACGCATGCGAGCGACACATAAAAATGGAGCGCGGTATTTTTATGATAATCAAGCATCATGCGCTTGGGGGTATCTAAAGTATAAAACTCTTCTTCAAAATCACGATAATGTGAAATTGTTTTTTCCATCGACAGCTTGCTTAAGGCATCTTGATAGGCTCGTGTTTCGTTTAAGCGCACCACATCGGTAAGACGGGCACCTTTGTAATCGAGATAATTTTTTAAGTGACGGATACGATCAAATAAATCACGCGATAAAATACCTTTTTCGTTAAACGACAAAAGCGCCGTAGCTACAAGCGAAGTAGATGTTACCACCGATACACGGTTGATATCGTATGTCATTTTATAGGCAAACTGTTCTACAGCACGGCGATGTTCGTCTATGTTTTGATTTTCGGGCAAAATATTTTTTTCGTCTAAAAAGCTTTTAAGCGATACGGGTTCGGCAAAGCGAATAAAAACTTTTCCATATTTTTTATTAAATTTATCGCCAGCCTTAATAATACCCACCACGTTTTCTTTTTCCTTTTCGGCGCCCTTTAATTCGCTCATGTAGCTTTTTTGCTCCATAATGCGTTCGTAATGAATAGAAATGGGCACAAAATAAGCATCGGGTGTGGCTCCGTCTAAATAGCCCTGCATGAGCATGGATAAAATACCCATTTTGGGTTTTAAGAGTTTGCCGGTACGTGAACGCGTGCCTTCAATAAAAAATTCCATGGTATAGCCTTCACGCATGAGCAGTTTAAGATAATGTTCCAATACTAATTTATATGTTTTATTGCCGCCAATGGTACGTCGTATATAAAAGCCTCCGCCGTGGCGCACAAAATTAGTTACGGGCCAAAATTTGAGGTTAATGCCGGCGCAAATGTGTGGCATTGTTAAATCGTAATTATAAAAAATATAGGAGAGTAACAAATAATCGATATGGCTTTTGTGCGAGGGAACAAGAATGATGGGGTATTTACCGGCAATCTTTTTAATGCGCGATAATCCTTCGGTATCAATATCTAAGCCGTCGTAAATGTTTTTGGTCATCCAATGGATGGCGGCGGAGTAAAAGTCCACATAGTTGTAATTAAAGTCGGCCGCTATTTCCATAAAGTAGCGGTGTACGGTCTTTTCTATGTCTTCACGTTTTTGCCCCGTTTCCAGGCATAATTTTTCTAAATCGTCCTTAAAGTTTTTATTGCGCAGCATTTTGTCTAAAAGTTTTTCGCGTTTTACCAAAGCCGGGCCTGTAATACTGCGGCGTTCTACCATAAGGCGTTCCATCAAAATATTTTTTAACTTGCTGGAAAGTGTGATGTCGTCATCGTCTGGATTTTGGGCAATAAAATCTTTTAAGTTAAGAGCTTCTCCAAATTTAACGGTAGCTTTTTTGCGGTATAAAAATAAAAACATTACAAATTTTCGAAAGCGTCCCGGATTTGTTTTTTCACCAAAGAGAGCGTCAATAATAGATTTGTTTTCTTTTTCGGGATGACGGCTATACAAAAATTGTTGGGTTACCAAATAAACCGGCCTCAAGCTTTTGCGGGCGGCTTTAATGAGAGGCGGGATAAATTCAATAGGGTCGTCTGTGTTGCCAAAAATCAGTTCGCGCGACACACGTAAATTTAAAAGCGGTGAGTTCCCATTGGCAATTAAGTATTCCAGAAATCCGCTGTTAAGAGGGTCTTCTAGTAAGCCGCGTTCGTAATAATAATTGAGACGGGCAGCAAGTGAGGTTCTAAAGTCTGAAAATTTTCTCCAGTACAGCGTGTGGGCGCTGTTGGCAAAGTGGGCCAGTGGAATATTTTCTTTAATAAAGAGATGATTAAAATAGCTGTACTCGAGTTGCCCCTGGTTTTTCATAATATAAACCAAGGTTCCGGTTTCCGATAATTTTTTAAGATTATTAAGCTCGATAGGATCGACGTTTACTTTGTTGAAGTAGGGAGAAAAAATAAGGCGATGCCAAAAGTTAAACTTTTGCACCATTCCCGAAAAATACGGGTCTTTAACAAACACCCCTTTAAGTTTATTGACGTAATCTGGACGGCGTGCCGTGTAGGCTGTAAAGAAGGGCTTAATCAGGTTTAAGAAGAAAAGGCCTATCTTTTTCATGATGGAATATCTTAGGCTCTTATGAGGTAAAAGTGAAGGTAATTTTTTGGTATTTTTTTAAATGATTCCAGCAAGTTATACAGTTGTAAGCTGGTGGGTTTAATCTTTTTATTTTGAGTGAGAACGCTGAGATGAAGAGAGTGCCTGCACTTTCCATACGATCAATCCAATCCCAATCCAAACCAAGGTGCGAAATCGTCTAACAAGTTGAATGGCAAGTCCTTGTACCGGTGCGTGTCCCATTAAAAGAAAAAGGGCGCCAAAGGCTCCTTCCATCACACCCAGGCTTCCAGGAATAAAAACGAAGACAAAGTTTACCAGTACGTTGGCTGTGGCCAGAATAAAGGCTTCGTTAAATGAAAGGGTAATGTGCAACATTTGGGCAATAACATAAATTTCTACTACGCCGCACAGGCGGGCTAATACGTGATGGAGTGTTGAGGTGTAAAAATGTTTCCGATCGTTTCGGTAAAACTGAGTAATACGTTGGTCGAGCTCGGTAATTTTTTCTTGGATATGATCGGCCATGTGCTTTTTAAAGCCTAGCTTATGAAGTGCGCGAGATAAAAACGCAAAAACACCTTGCTGTTGGCGGTGTAAAAAAAACCATAAAAGGCTCGTAATGGCAAAGGCTACTAACGGGAAAACAATTTTCCACTGAGGCGGTAAGTCTAAAAATAAAAAACTGCTGATGAGGCCCAGTAAAATAAAAATTACTACCGCTACCGTTTGAATGGTTCGGTCTAGTACTACCGAGGCAGTAGCTGCTGTACCGGGGATGTCTTTATTTAAAAGATAAATTCTAAGAGGATCGCCTCCCATAAAGCTAACAGGAGTTACAGTATTCAGAGCTTCTCCAGCAAGCTTGATGCGCAACAGAGCAATGAATTTAATTTGATGTTTAAAGCCGGCCAATACCTCGTGCCAGCCGTAGGCCTGAAAAGAAAACCAGCTTAGCGGGATGGTAATAATAGGAATCAGTTCCCAGCCTAATTGTTCATAAAGTTTTAAAAGATTGTTAATTCCAAAGCCATGAATGAGTTTAATTAAAAGAGCAGCGCCCAAAATTGTGAAAAGAAGAGGAAGGATTTTTTGGATTGTCCTTTTAGTCATGGTCTTGGGTATCAAAGACAATCTATTGCGTCAAAAGAAAAACCCACGATCCAATATGGGCAAGTGGATCGTGGGTATGGGCTTTATGGAGGGAGACTATTAATGTTTATCGGAACGACCTTTTTTAGATAAGGCCTTCATTGTATTTTCGGTAAATGAGCTGCGCTGCGATTCCGGTAATTTTAAAAGGTCGATAAGCTCTTTAATATAAGCTTTATTTCTTAAAATAGTGGCCTGCGCTTCTTCGTTTTCATTTTTCCCGGCCGCTTTTCCCAATAATGTTTTTAATTCACGGTTGATATTGGGGTTGGTGCTGGCTAAAGCGTTTAACAAGTAAAAATTAATGTTCGACATAAAATCTCCCTTTTTAATGTAGCCCTTAATTAGCCTACACATACTTTATCGTTTGTAGATCCCCCAGAGTTGTTCTTTTTACAAAATAGTGCGCACATTTGTGCACATTATTGATTTTACTATATAAAAAAACCATTGTTTTTCAATAAGAAATGCATACAATATTAATTGGGCAAATAAAATTTGTGCACAACCTCTGGGAGGGGTCATGGGCAACGTGCAGGAGTTAAAACCTGTTAATATCTATAGTTATGTTGATTATCGGCTGTATTTAAAGGCGATGCGCGAGCACCTTAAAAGTACAACCGCACACTTTTCCGACCGTTATTTTGCGGCTTTGGCGGGGCTGGGTTCTAGCAGTTATTTTAGAATGGTTTTGGAAGGAAAACGTAATTTAAAAAGTATAACGGCCACCAAATTTGCCCAAGGGCTTAAACTCAATAAAAAAGAAACTCGTTATTTTGAACTGATGGTGCTCTTTAATCAGGCTAAAACCGAGGCCCTGCGCGACCAGTATTTTGCTGAAATGATGGCGTTAGCACCTAAGATACGGGCACAGGGCATTCAAAACGATCAGTTGGAATATGTTAAAAACTCCCTCTACGTGATCATCCGTGAAATGTCCATTTTACCTCACTTTAAAGATGATCCAGTCTGGATTGCCGAAAATCTTTATAAAAATGTAAAGTCTGCTCAGGTGGCCGAAGCTTTGGCGTTGTTAGAGCGTTTGGGGCTTGTCACACGTGATCAAGATGGGCGTTTAAGGCATACGCATAAAGCCTTAGAATCGCCGCCCGATACAACAGCGAGTGAATACATTAGTTATCATCGTCAGGCCTTAACCGATGCCAAAGAAGCCATTACCTATGCGCCCTATATGTTGTGGGATGCCAGTAGCAAAACGATTGTTGTTTCTAAAAATAAGATTCCACAAGTCATGAAACGTTTACGCGAGTTTCAGGATGAACTGGATATTCTTTTGCAAGAAGATCCGGCAACTTGTGACGAGGTGTTTCAAATAAACATGCAGCTCTTTCCGGTAACACGGACAAAAGTAAAAAGGTAAGTAATTTCATATGCTTACAAATAACGGTTTTTTAACAGTTTTTTGGGGTTTTAAAGCACAAAAATCTTGGCTCGCTAACATGTAATGGCTACAATAGACAAAGGCGGGTAGGGAGTGATTGATCATGACAAGTTTAAAGAGTTTTTGCTTGGTACTGGCCTTATTGTACACTCTTGCTAGTTGTGCTGGTGGAGCAACTTCTTCGGGTGATTCTTTAGGGGTCGCTCACCAAGAGCCCATCATGGGCACCACCATTTTTAAGCCGCTTCCCAAAGAATTTCATCCACTTTCCTTGTTCGATAAATTTCTTTTTAAATTTGTGTCATCTACAAACCCCGATGCACGGGTGTGGTTTGATAATTTTAATCCTACAAAACCGCTGGATATTACTTTTTATCGCAGCCTTATTTTTCAGGGGCAAGTTTCGGCAACGCTTGATGTAGTAAACGAAGTGGTGATGGAGGCTTTAACGACTAACAAAGATCCGCTTACCTCAAATGATGTTGTGATTGTTGAGCTTGCAAGGCCCATTAATTTTTTACGAACCGATTTTGTTTTGGATGTTCAATTAAAGCGTGTAAGCGATGACAGTTTGCGTGTCTATTTTGTAAACCGTAATACTCAGGAAATTATTGGAACGTATGTTTTACAATTTAATGAAGCAGGTGATTTTATTAAAGGTGTGTTTGCTTTTGTAAATCCTAAGGCCCTGGCAGATCCTGCGTTAAAATTGGGGCGAACCGTTACATACTCTTTTGATGTCTCGCAAAAAGATGTTTATTACGCGGTAGCCAAAGCCGACCTTTATGATTTTACAAACAATCTTTATTACACCAAAAAAGTAAGATCTGGTTGTTATGTGGATGCTAATGAATGTCGCGGTGATTATGCCGAAATTATAACGCCCAGCCCCACGCGTACTGTTAACGAAAATAGATTGGCTCATTTTTCATATGCGGATGGAACGGATGCCTGTTTTTCTCAAGTAGATTACACAGCTGCAGGCGCTGTGCCACGCAATAGTTATGCGGTAGATGAGAATGGTTTAACGCAAAGTTCCTGCCCTTATCTGGCTCCTTCGTGGGCTACTACTTTACCTGATCCTTCTGGATTTTTAATGCGTGTGGAGGACACCAGCCCCGAAGGTGGAGATGCCAAAGCTTTTTATGGCGATGGACATTCTACCGAGGGTTGGGACAAGCTGACACTACAGCTTGTGGATGAGATGATGAAGTAACTGCATATTTTGGTGAATGGTTACTCCAATCATTTTGTTTAGCTTCATCTTAATTCAGTGAGTAATTGAGAGTGTGGAGACTGATCCTATATATTTTTCTCTTTCTTATTAATTCAAAAAATAACCTCGCCCCCGGGCTCGTTGGGGCGAGGTTTATTAAAAATAGACAAACTTTTTATAGTCTTGCCAACTACAGTAATTATCGGATTGCGTGGGGCTGAAGTTTCTAGAGCTTTATAAATAACGTACACAAATGTGTGCATTGTGCGCTGGTAAAATACTGAAAATACGTCTTTCATTATGAGGTTAAAGCCGTTACCATATAAAAGTAGGTTAAAAAAAGTGCTCAGGGGTGGGCTTATACTGAATGAGTAATGCCGAGGTAAAACCTGTTAGCATTTACGATTATATCGATTACCGCCAGTATTTATTGGCTATTCACGCTTATCTAAAAAGGACTCAGCCTAAATTTTCGGATCGTTACTTTGCCAAAATGGCTGGAATTCCATCGAGCAGTCATTTGCGCTTGGTGTTGCAGGGTAAGCGTAATTTAAAAGCTTCTACTGCTTCCAAATTTGCCTTGGGTTTAAAATTAAGCAAAAAAGAAACGCGCTATTTTGAAACTATGGTGCTGTTTGCCCAAGCCAAAACTGAGGCCGATCGTGACCGTTATTTTGGGGAGCTGGCCGAGTTTAAGCCCAAAAAGCGTGCTGCCAGCATTACGGCCGACAAGGTAGAGTATGCGGCTAATAGTCTCTACGTTATTTTGCGCGAAATGACTGTATTGCCCGGTTTTAAGGAAGACCCTCTTTGGATATCCAATAAATTGTATAAGGCTGTGACGCCTCTTGAGGTGAAAGAAGCCTTATTGCTGCTGGAACGGCTTAAACTTGTAAAGCGTGATGCTCAAGGAAAATTAGTGCATTCACGGCAGCCTCTCGAATCACCACCCGATGCCAAAATAAAAGATTTTATTCATTATCATCGCCAGGTTTTAAGCGAAGCCAAAGAAGCTATTACCGATGCGCCCTTTAACGATTGGGATGTAAATAGTAAAACCATTGCTATTTCAAAAGAAATGTTGCCGGAAGTGATGAAAAAGATGCGCGAGTTTCAGGACGATTTGGATAAGATGCTGCAGAAGAAGCCATTTGATTATTACGATGTTTTTCAGATGAATATGCAGCTTTTTCCGGTAACACGGGTTAAGGGTGAAAAATAAAAGTTAAGATTATGAAATTATTGCATTTTTATTTTAGATTCTTTTAATAAAAATATTGGCAGCCGCACTGAGAGCGGTTACAATTTTAAACTGGGTACTGGATTACAATATATGAAGTTTTCGATCTTCCGTTTATTCATTTTTATTTTATCTTTTTCGTTTCTTGTGGCCTGTGGGGCGGGTTCGCAGGGCCTACTCCCCAAGGAAAATACGCCATTAACTTCTGGCTCGCAGTTTGAGGAACCCGATGAAGGGATTGGTACTACCATTTGGAAGCCGGTAACAAACGAGATTATTCCTTCGTTTATTAAAAAGCAGTATCTCAAATATTTTTTACCGCTGGCCGCTTTCGATGTTACGAACTGGCAGGAAAATTATGTGTCCAAAAAACCGGAAGACATTATTTTTTTCAGAAGCCTCATGTTTCATGGAATGGTTTCATTAGCCTTTGATCATTTGGGTATGGAGGTAAGTGAGTCATTTTTAAAATCTGGAATTACCGAAATTGGTGAGTCAACACTAAAATTCAGTTTGTTAAATCCGGTTCGATTTATGCGGGTGGATTTAACGCTGGATGTTGAAATTAAGTTAGAACCAGGGACTACAGATACTTTACGTTTATATTTTATTAACCGCAACACCGGTCTGATTGTGGGTACTTATTTAATTACAACCGATGCCCAGGGCAATGCCGTAAAAGGTTTAATAGCTTTTGTAAATCCCGATACCTTTACAGACCCTGTGTCGCGTCTACCGAGGGCTCTATTTTTTGTTTACGATTTTTCAGATCCTGAAAAACCTCATTTTATTACATCCACCGATCAGTATGGTATTGAAGAAGGCTATTACTATGCAAAAAAACTGGAACAGGTTTGTTATGAGGCCGATCAAAAATGCCGTGCTGAATATGTAGAAATAAATTCTCCGTCGCCAAATCGAAGCATTAATTATGACGATATTGCCCATTTTTCGTATGCCAGTAACGAAGATGCTTGTATGGTTTTACCGGTTTATCCCACTGGTGGTGCTGTGATAGCTGGAAAGTCTTATAAAATTGATACCCAGGGTTTAACCGAGAGTACCTGCGATTATTTACCACCAGATTGGGCATTATATAGCCCTTTACCCAGAAAAATACTTTCCCGTTACGACGATACCAACCCCGCCGGTGGCGATGCCAAAGCATGGTTTATCGATGGTGTGTCTAAAGATGGCTGGAATAGCCTTAATTTAAAAACGATTGAAGAGTGGATGAAGTGACCAGCCCCGCAGGGGCGTTGAGGGGGAGGCTCCATCCGGCTATGCTGGTGGAGGGGGCGACGCGAGCCCCTGTAAATTGAAGAGTGGATGAAGTGACCAGCCCCGCAGGGGCGTTGAGGGGGAGGCTCCATCCGGCTATGCTGGTGGAGGGGGCGACGCGAGCCCCTGTAAATTGAAGAGTGGATGAAGTGACCAGCCCCGC
>JAIBAG010000028.1 GCA_019695305.1 bacterium | reverse complement strand
GGCCTACTTGCCCCCACCCACCCGTGGGAACCCGCCTTGCGGCCGCCCACCCCTATTTAAGGCGGGGAACGGCCAAGCCTTCGGCTTGTGCCTCGGCACACTTAGCACAATTTACAGGTTGATTTTTAGTCTGTTTTACGTAAATTATGCGTGTGCCGTCCTTAACTCCTAACTCTCCATACAAAACTTTAGTTACTGATCTCATGGGTATTATGCGCGAAGGCTTAGAAGCGGCGAATGCGATTCGCCTTAAAACCTACTGGCAGATGGGTCGGCGTTTGTCCAAGTCCAAAGAATTGGCTAACGCCAATTCGGCCGCGTTGCTGGCGCAACTGGGCGCCGACTTAAACATGGAAGTCAGTCTTCTTTACCGTATCCAGCAGTTTTACACTCTGTGGCCTAAAGGGGTTCCCGATACTAAAGGCTCTGTTCTTAGCTGGTCTCATTTTGTGGAATTGCTGTCGCTCAAAGATTCCAAAGAACGTGATTTTTACGTCGTAACAGCATCCAAACAAAGCTGGAGTCGTGATCAGCTCCGCAAAGCCATTCAAAAAGATTATTTTCATCTCCGGCAACTTCCGGCTTCGGTAGAAACCGGTGGTTTAAGTCGCCCTGTTAATCCTCTTCATACTTACAAAGCTATTGTTGAGCATGTGGTGGATGGCGACACGCTTTTAGTCCGCATCGATCTGGGTTTTGAAGTTTGGCTTAATGTCCGTACTCGTTTTCGTGGAATCAACACTGCCGAACTGGTTAAACAAGCTGTTAGTCCCAATCGAGCCGATCAGGCCAAAGCCTTTGTGGAAGAAAAGCTCAAAAATCTGCCTTTCATCATCATTAAAACCTACAAAACCGACATGTATCAGCGGTATGTTTCCGATATCTTCTACCATCCCACCCTAACCGATAAAGAAGCGGTCTATTCTGAAGGTTTCTTCCTTAACTCCCAGCTTTTGGAAGCTAAGCTGGCTGATGTCATGGACTAGGTCACTATTGATTCAAGTCGAGTCGCATTTAAGCTGGTTTGGGCTGTATTTGAGCCGTATCTGGGTAACTTTGGGTTGTATTGAAGAGTGCTTACTACTCACTTTTTAGGCCTTGGGTCGTAAATGAGCTGTATTTGGGCAGATATGAGTAGTAATGGGTCAATTGAGGAGTATGACCTTAAATAACTGAATTTACTTATATTTATTCGTTATCAGGCTTGGAGCCGGTGTTTTTGATGTAATAGGCATCTTTAAAGTCTCCTACTTGGCTGATTCTTCCGGCTTTCTCCATTTCGGCCAATATCCGGCCTGCCGTACTGTTGGAAACCTTGAGTACCGTCACCACCTCTTTGCGGGTTACTTTCCCATTATCATCAATAAGCCCTAAAACCTGGTCTTCGCGGGTGGTGTATTTTTCTTCATTTGAGGGGTTCTTGCCGGTGGTTTCTTCATAAATCTTTTTAGAAGCCTTGGAACCGAAGAAGATACCTAAAACCTGAAGGGCTACGGCGGTTAAGTCTTTGGGTAATACAAAAGCCTTGTCGATACTGCTCATGACGAAGGCGATCAAAAAGAAGACGAGCCAGAAATAAACATAAATCGATCCTCTCTTGGGTGGGTCTTCCTTACCTACCCAGCGTTTGATTTCTTTTTCGGCAGAATACGCACCGACTAAAGCAATATAAACCGGCATCATCCCGCCGGGCATGTCGAATTTTTCTTTTAAGATGAAATCAACCAGCATCAGGCCGATGTAGGTAATGGTGTAAAGAGTCAAAAGCGGAGAAAGAACATCTCTGAATTTTTCTTTCCAGTTCATTCAAAACCTCTTTCTTTAGCTTCATCTAAAAACTTTTGAGCTTCTTCTATAGTTACTAATTTCAAATCAACAAACTTTTGAAATGTAAGTGCCCCTAGAACCACTAAATTAGCTCCACCAATCTTTGTTCCACCAACTTTACTTGCTTCATCAAAAGATTTTTTCTTTTCTTCTTCAGTAGCAAGTGAGTTCTTAATGAGTAAATCCCATACAATTTCATATTGCATATAAATAAGATTAGGATCTCTAAAGTTTGTTAAAGCTTGTCTAAAATCAGTATCAGAACCTGCTAAAGTTATTTTGTCTTTAATCTCAGTTCTTGATTCAATGAGAAAGCAAGCTTCTGCAATCATGTTACTTAAACAATAACCACCATCTATATATCCACATTCGCTGGCGTGAGACATGCGTATTGTCATTAAAAACATTATAGTTAAGATGAATTGGTAAAATATTTTTCTCAAGGTTTGCATGTTAACCCCTTTACCTTTTCTACTGTTGCTTCTTTTTGTTTACCCGCCACACGCACTTTGGTTTCACATAGTTTAGAGGGATCTCCCGTTACCTCAAAAATCAACTGTGCAAAGGCATCCTTTGGAAACTGTTTTAAATTCACAAAATAGGTCCCATTGTTCCAACTCATATTTTCCGGCTGATAAATTTTTAGATCACTTCCGTCCGGTTCTTTCACGGGGAGCCAATTTACAAACCGTATGTCCAAACGTACGTCGTCCTCAGGGCCACGGCCTGTATTCATCACTTGTATTACGTATTCGCTGGTAGGTTGCGGAGCGGTGGGCTGGTAATTAATCAACAAACTTCCTACTTGGGTTGGAACGGCTTTTTGTGGTTCAACGGAGTTATAAAACTGGCGGACAATAACATGCGGGGTTTTATCCTGCAAAAAATAGTTTAAGCCGGTTAAGAAAAGACCGCTTCCTACCATGGTGCCTAGTATTTTCAAGGCTTGGATTATCCAGGATGTTTTAGGTTTCTTAGCCACTATTTCTCTTTCAATCCTTAATTTGAACGCCCTTCGGAGAAATCACAATGCTCACTTTAAAAGCCTTAGCCAGGCAATACAGTATCCACAAAGAAGGGTTCTTCATCACTTTGGGCGATTCCAGCTTTTGATAATACTTGAGGCTTACCCCAAAATTTTCGACATAATCCTGATTTTCACCTCGGTCAGCGCGAATCTTTACAAGTTCCTTCGATAGATCTTTGAAGAGATCTTCCTTTTTCATGTAGCCTCCTATTGGAGGCTTCACCATGTACAAAAAAGACCTTGTGTTAAACCTCCGATCGGAGGTATTTTGATTTTCAAAGGAGGAGACATGAAGATTTTGCCTATTCAGGTGTCTTTCTCAATTATGGAGCTGGAAAAGATTATGCATGAGTTGAACCGGCTTTATGATGAGTATGAGGACGAGAAACAGTTTCAGAAAAAGTACCCTCATATCAATGAATTTTTGGAGAGATTAATGGAAATGAGCCTCGAAAAATAATTGCGCACTGCGTTAAATGAAAAAAAATAATGTCATCCCCTTGACAAGGTGACGGTATGGCCTATGGTCGCAAAATGTATTTTTTTAATTCAGCGGATGTGGTGTCTATGATTAAGGTCTGACATCTAGTTTTTCCCCATGTTCCTTACTGTTGCTTATCATCTCTCTCTAGTTCTTATTTACATATTATCTTTCATCGCCTTTGCTACAGGCTCATGGCCTCCATGGTTAATTCCCTATGAACAACCAATATTTAGCATTTTATTGGGAGGGCTTGGCGGGGCAATTTATTGCCTGAGGGGCGTATACATTAATGCTTGCGCTCTTAAACAATGGGATCTGTCTTGGAGGCCATGGCATTTTATTAGACCCATCGTCAGCCTGGCATGCGGCTTTATCAGTTATATTTTTTTAAAAGCAGGCCTACTCGTTCTGGATGCCACTTTAACTCCTGAAGCTAATCATTTCGGGTTTTATGCCTTAGCATTTATAGCCGGTTTAAATGTCGATCGTTTCATTGAGAGGCTTGAGGAAATCGCTCACGGCACGTGGAGCATTAAACATTCACGTACTTCGGAAGCGAATGGAAAAGATAAAAAGGATTAAAATATGGCAATCGTTCATTTTTTGAATGTTGGACACGGAGATTGTTCTATCATTCAACATGACAGTGGCAACGTTACAATGATTGATATGTGTAAAGGTAATCTTTCTTCGGATGAAGAAACCGGTCAGAAAGCCTCTCAATTGCTTTCCCAAGCATTCGAAACCCCCAAAATTGTTGGCATGGAAGACTGCCCGACTAATCCTATTCATTATTGTAGGGATATGCTTGGTTTAAATTCTATATTTCGCTTCGTCCTCACCCATCCCGATATGGATCATATGGATGGCCTTGCAAATTTAATGACAACCCTTCAGGTAGATAATTTTTGGGAACCGGGGATTCGTCGTCCGACAATAAATGAATTTAAAGCCGGCTTTCAGAAAAATGATTGGGATCAGTACGAGCGGTTAATTAATAAAAAAGTGCCTGGTACAACAGTTTTGTCACGCCTTGAAGGAAGTAAATTTAAATACGCCAATGAAGGTGGAGATACAGGTTCTGGCGATTCACTATTTATCCTGTCGCCAGATCAAAACCTTATTAAGCAAGCCAATGAGTTAGAAGAATGCAATGATGCTTCTTATGTAATTCTTTATAAAACTGCTCATGGAGGAATTATTTTTGCCGGAGACTCTCATGACAAGACATGGGAACTAATTTTGAAGAAGCATTCAGACGAAGTAAAGGATTGTGCCGTTTTAATAGCACCTCATCACGGTCGCGATTCCGATAGATCTTTCGACTTTTTGAAAGTGTTAAAACCTCGTTTAACTCTTTTTGGTTGCGCTCCTAAGGAGCATCTTGCTCATGATGCATGGCAACGGTTAGGATTGCCTGTCATTACAAATAATCAAGCCGGGAATATTATTTTAGATGTGAATAGATACGGGATTAATATTTTTGTCGAAAATGAATCTTTCGCAAAAGCCATTAAGACATCTGATACTTCCTGTAAATTGTATGAAAGTTTTTTTATCGGTAATTTAAAACCACATCAGCCTACACAACCTGTTTTAATTGCTAAAAGACCAACCTTATTTCCAGCTCAACTACCAAGTAAGTTTCGCTGAGGGGGGTCAATTTTTACTGTACCTCTCCCAAAACCCATTACTAAACACTCCAAGAGGATCAAACTTCCTCTTCGCCTCAAAAAACTCATCAATCTCCGGATAAGCTTTGGCCAACTGCTCCTTCGAATAATAAAGCTGATACGGCAGATAGTACGTACCACCTATGTCTGTGGCCATATCAATCAAGTCCGTAGTGGTTTTTCTCAAAATCTGACTGTCTGCTTCGTTAAACTTCTGATTAAAATACAAAACAAACGCAAACATATTCTCTTTAGCATAAGGGAGCGCCGTGATTGTGTCTTTGCTCACAACCCTTATCGTCACATTCAAAAGATTTGCGCCGTTTTGACTCACAATCTTTCTTAACCCATCCACAAACTCCGGCATTTTTTTGTGGGGGATAAAATATTCCTGCAGAATATCCGTGTCCTTCAGTTTATTTTTTAAATATCCCATCGGGTCATACATCCCTTGGTTACGCGAAATCAAACAAACCTCTTTCTGGCTCATCGCCTCATTGCGTGAGCAGAGATACAAACTGGGGTCCACATGTTCTTCCAACGCCCAGCGCACCCAACGGCCAAAGCTTCCCGTTTTAGAAAAATTAATGATAAGCCGGGCTAACCAGTTATGTTGAGGTGATGAAACAGAGGGAATGTCCCCCTCAAAATTTGCTTTAGTGTATCGCTGAACAATGGTTTCTTTTAAATAAGTGCTGGGAGATACCGATAGCCTTCCAAAAAAAAGTCCTACTTGGTCATTATTCTCAACATTCTTGGCGTAAAACTCGGGGAAATCTTTGTAATCAATCACATCACGGGTCAGTGCATACATTTCGTTGTCCACAACTTCAAAATCCACATCTAAAATAACCCCAAACAATCCATACCCACCCAATACCGATTTAAATAACTCCACATTCTCCGTAGGACTGGCCGTAACAATCTCTCCATTTCCTAACATCACCCGCATGGCTTTTACCGTGGGAGCAACGGGCCCCGGATTATGCGCAATCCCGTGAGCGTTTACACTTAATGTTCCACCTACGGTAAAAATATTAATCGATTGCATCGCCTTTACCGCTAAACCTTCCTTATCTAAAAATGTTTGGATGTCTTTCCACACCGCACCACTTTCAACGGTTAAAGTTTTAGAGGCCTTATCCAACTTCATTTCCTTAAAGCCCTTCATATTCAAAACAAGTCCATTTCTTAAAAAACTCTGCCCACCCATACTGTGCTGAAGCCCGGAAGGAGTTATCTTAAGGTTATTGTCGCGCGCAAATTCCAAGGCGTTTTTTACATCGGCAACGGAGGATACTTTTACGATGCCATAAACAGGCGTTTTATTGAGACAACTGGCATCATTAGTAAACCCTCCTTCTTGCTCAAAGAGCGGGCCTTGCTTAGCAGGAAGGATAGTGATGGTGGTGGGTTTGTCGGAATCGTTTGGATAGATAAAATCACAGTCTTTATTTTTATCCGGCGCGGAAGCTAAACGAGTAATTTTAGCCCCGATCAAAATCAATAAAGCGGCTAACAACGAAAACACCGCCGCCGTTCTTTTCCGGATGTATTTTTTCATATCTCCCTCTTAAAAAAAGACCTACCAAAAGTAAAAATAAATGCCACTCCAAACAAAAAAACCGCCAATCCCTAATTTTCGCTGGCTTAATATTTTTATTTCCCTTATGACAAAAAACTATGACGCGTCTTCGGTCCATTCTGTCTTTTTTGAGCCTGGTACTTCTCCTCAGTTTTACTGTGGCCCTCGCTGAAGAACTTACATGCTGTCCCGATAAACCCGAAACCGCCACTTCCTGCCACGATCAATGCTGCACGCCATGCAACACTATCCATAACATGAATGTTTCTCACGCTTCCGTAGTTCTCATTCAAAATGACTTAAAAACTTTCAGTTTTTCTTTATTTCTTTCCGCTTTCCCCCGGGAATCCTTTCCCACCCGCATCGAACGTCCTCCTACCGTTTAAGTCTCTTTATTAATCTGTTTTTCCCTAGATTTAAAAATTTCGAGGACTTGCCATGAAATCTATAATTTTTTTAGCTTTCACATTTATATGTGGGGCTTTTTCATCATTTTTATATGCCGATGAGTGTGCCATCAATAGTAGCCAGGATATACTTAATTGCGCTGTCAACCGCCATCCCGAGGTTCAAATCGCCGAGGCCAGCTTAAAACGTGATGAAGCCCTTAAAAAAATAGCCAAACAACTGCCTAATCCCGAGATCGAAACCAAAGTGCTCTCCGGCCATAGCAATTCCGATTCGGTGGTGAATACCGAAATCAACGTAAGCCAAACCATCGAGTTAGGAGGCAAGCGTAAAAACAGGATCAAACAAGCCAAGGCCACCGCTGGGTTCACTCAGGCGCAGGTTTTGGAATCTAAAGAACTGACGGCACTCAATACGGTTTTGGCCCTTTACCGTCTGCGTCAAATCCGTTCCGAAATAGCGGCCGTCAACGAAGGCATTGGCACGTTCCAGCACACGATCGAACATTTTAAATCGCGTCCCAAACTGGCCCCCGAGCAGGAAGTATCCTCTACAGTCTTTAAACTTTCCTTGGATGATTTTAAAATTAGAAAAGCTCAACTCACGCAGGAACAAACGGAACTGCAAAGCTTTTTGGTATTGGCAACAAACTTACCTCTTTCTACCATCCAAAAATATCTTCCGCCTTCCAAACGCAAATGGCCTCAGCTAGCGGGCGAAACGGACACTCTTCAAAATGCCGAATTGGCAAAAGCTCAAGCCGATCAAGCCATCACCAAAGCTAATTTAAAACTGGCCAAAAGTAGCATCTGGCCCGATTTTAAAGTGGGACCTTCCTTCACCAATCAAACTGGCATCCCCGGAAACAATAAGGCCTCAGGAATAAATGTGACTTTAGCGCTTCCTATTTTTAGCTTCAATGGCGGCAATGTCAGTTATGCCAAGCAAGATGCTTATAGGGCCAGTCTTGCTTATCAATTAACGGTTTCCAAAAAAGAAAACGAACGGGCACAGCTACTATCAACTTATCGCTCCGCTCTTCAATCTCTTGGCCGTATTCATCCAAACGGTGCCTTACAAAATGAACACAAAAATATGGAAAATTACTATGAGAGCGGGCTTGTTTCCAGTTCACTTGTTATCGAAACCCACCGCCAGATTTTTGAGGTTACTCAATCCCTTAATGCGCAGGAACTAACGGCCATCAATGCCCTCTGGCGCATTTACATTCTTGATGGCACATGGGCCGGTTCAAAAATTTAATTTCGGAGAATCATTATGGTAAACAAAATTATTCAATTTTCAGTTAAAAACAGAACTCTCGTTTTGGTGTTCACATTTCTTTTTGTCATTGCCGGATGGTTGGCCTTTAAAAGGCTTTCCATAGACGCGCTTCCCGATATTACCAACATCCAAGTGGCGGTTAATACCATGGTGGAGGGCTTGGCTCCCGAGGAAACCGAACGCTATATCACTGTCCCGGTTGAAACGGCGATGAGTGGTATTGCGGGGGTCACCCACGTGCGTTCCCTTACTAAGTTCGGCCTTTCTCAAGTTATTATTAATTTTGAAGATGGGACCGACATTTATAAGGCCAGGCAACAGGTATCCGAGCGTTTGCAATCTGCGCTGGGTGATTTACCACCGGGAGCACAACCAAGACTTGGACCGATCACTACAGGACTCGGAGAAATTTATTTTTACACGGTGGAAGCGGATCAGATAGCCACTGGTGATGAGAGAATCACACAGCTGATGGAACTAAGAGCCATTCAGGAATGGGTGGTGAGGCCGCGTTTGATGACTGTGAAGGGTATTGCCAGTGTGGATACCAACGGTGGTTATGAGAAACAGTATCACATTCAACCGGATGTTGCCAAAATGGCTCAGTATGGTTTGGGATTTGATGAAATTGAAATGGCCTTGGAAAAAACCAATAAAAATGTCGGCGGTGGATACATTCAACAGGAAGGTAAACAATTTCTTGTACAAGCGATTGGTCTTTTTCAAACCCTGGACAACATTAAAAGTGTCCCCATCAAATCTCTTGAAACACTAAAAACAATTACCATTGGAGATGTTGCACAAGTGAGCTTAGCGGCACCGCTGCGTACGGGTGCCGCTTTGGTAGATGGTAAAGAAGCTATCATGGGAACTGCGCTTTTATTATCCGGTGAAAATAGTCGAGAAGTTGCTGTTGACGTCCACAAAAAAATTGATGAGATCCGCAAAATTCTTCCCAAAGGCGTGCACATCAACACACTGCATAATCGTTCGGATCTGGTCAATGCCACATTGGGTACCGTTATTCATAACCTTATGACGGGTGCGGCTCTTGTGGTTGTTATCTTGCTTTTACTTGTTGGAAACTTGCGGGCTGCCGCCATAACAGCCGCGATGATTCCTTTATCCTTGTTCTTCACCTTTATCATGATGAACTGGCAAGGCATGTCGGGAAATCTCATGAGCCTGGGTGCTTTGGATTTTGGCATCATTGTCGATGCCGCCGTGATCGTTTTGGAAAACTGTATACGTAGAATTCATGAACGCACACATTCTTTGGGCCGATCACTGAATAAATTAGAATTGAACGAAACCATAACTACAGCCACGATCGAAATGCGCGAGGCATCGGGATTTGGTCAGCTCATCATCCTGGCGGTTTTTCTGCCCATCTTTGCGCTGACGGGCATTGAAGGAAAAATGTTTAAGCCTATGGCGGCGGCATTTAGCTTTGCTTTATTGGGAGCGTTGATCTTTTCTTTTACCGTGGCTCCAGCAATGGCCAGCCTATTCCTGAAGGGTAGTATTAAAGAAAATGAACCGTGGCTCATGCGGTTTTTTAAGAGAATTTATCAGCCTATTCTCAAGAAAACACTCACTCATCGCCGCGCGACAATTTCATTTGCTGTTGTGTCCGTGCTTTTTGGAGTCTTTCTCTTTTCAAGAATGGGATCAGAATTTTTACCCCAACTCAACGAAGGTTCGCAGATCATCATGTTTGTGCGTGATGTCAACATTGGCATTGATGAAGCCATCATCATGCAGGAAAAATCCGAAGAGATCATCAAATCATTTCCTGAGGTCAAAAATACCTTTTCACGTTTGGGCACGGCTGAAGCTGCCACCGACCCCATGGGAATTCACCAGGCCGACACGTTTATCATGTTTAATGACCTGGACGATTGGCCGGAGATCAATGGTGAAAAAAGAACCAAGGATGAGCTCATCGAAGCGATGCTGGTTAAGTTGAATAAAAGCGTTCCCGATCAGGAATCAATTTTGAGTCAACCCATTCAAATGCGATTTAACGAACTTTTAGAGGGAACCCGTGCCGATATCTCGCTTAAAATTTTCAGCGATGATTTAAAAGATTTGCTGGAAAATTCAGAAAAAGTGGAGGAATTGATAAAAAAAGTTCCCGGTGCTGGGGATGTGGAAGCGGAAATGTCGGATACATCTCCTGTGCTTAAAATTAACCCCAATACCGAGTTACTGCTTAAATTGGGCGTGGGGGCTGATGTGGTATTGGATGCGGTCAGTACAGCCGTAGGCGGCAAAGAAGCGGGATTTCTTTTTGAAGGTGTCAGGCGTTTTCCCATCATGATTCGTTTGAGTGAAAAAGATCGATCGGATTTGGAAACCCTCAAAAATATTCCCGTAGAAGTTGGCCCTAATCTCACCATGAAGCTCAAAGACCTTGCTGAAATTAAATTTGATGAAGGATTTGGTACGATCATCCGCGAAAACGGTAAACGCCGTGCGGCCGTTCTCATCAATCCTCGCGGACGAGATACTCAAAGTTTTGTGAAGGAGGCCAAAGAAACATTGGCGGCTAACATAAAGCTGTCGGAAGGGTCATTCTTCGAATGGGGAGGAAATTTTAAAAATCTGGAACAAGCAAGGGAACGCTTGCTGATTCTCACACCCATTGTTTTGTGTCTCGTATTCATGATGATTTTTATGGTATTTCGCAATGTGTGGCAGACGCTTCTGATTTTCAGTGGGATTCCATTGGCATTGGTGGGCGGAGCATTGGCACTTGAAATCAACGGGCTCACATTTAGCATCTCGGCAGGAATTGGTTTTATCGCTCTCTCAGGCATCGCTATTTTAAATGGCGTTGTTTTGATCAGCTACTTTAATCAACTGAAAAAGGAAGGGATGTCCGGTCATGAACTTGTGACCAAAGGTGCCTTGCTGCGTCTCCGCCCCGTATTAATGACGGCATTAGTCGATATCTTCGGATTTTTGCCTATGATGCTCTCGCACGGCATCGGATCAGAAGTTCAAAAACCTCTGGCCTCTGTTGTGATTGGAGGGATTTGTTCCTCAACGATTCTGACGCTTTTAATTTTACCAACGGTTTACACCTGGATTGCAAAACCCGAAGTTGATGTGGAACTCTAAACATAAGGAGATTACTATGAAAGAAATTAAAGCCATCATTCAGCCGTTTATGCTTGCCAAAGTCATTGATGCCTTAAAAGAAATCCCCAACATGCCGGGAGTCACGGTCTCAGAAGTCAAAGGCTTTGGCCGAGGACGCGCGGAAAATGTTGCGGAAGGTTCAGACAGCGTTAACGAGTGGGGAGTCATGTTTGTTCTTAAGGTGAAGTTGGAAACGGTCGTCGCCGATGAAATGGCGGATCAGGTTGTCGAAACGATCCAGAAAAATGCCTATACCGGAAATATCGGAGATGGGAAAATCTTTGTTTACGAGGTTCAAAAGGTTGTCAAAATCCGTACGGGAGACGCGGGCAAAAAAGCCATTTGAGGAAGGTCCCATGAAAAAAAATAGGAATAAAAATACAGTTCCCATTAGATTGAAAAATAAAATTTTTATCTCCCTTATTTCTTTATCGCTCTTGGGTTTTATGGTGTCCCTTGTCATCACCAAAACCCATTATGACGCGGACCAATCGGGTTCACAAAAGTCAAGTTTTTGCCACATATCAGAATTTCTGGATTGTGATAAGGCGCTGGCCAGTCCTTATGCAAAGCTGGGTCCGTTCCTGATCTCTGAACTGGGTGTTTTTTATTATTTGTTCCTTTCTCTTGGTTTCCTATTTGTATGGCGGTGGCAACGCTCTCGACGCGAAACCACGCTTTCCTTTTTCTTCTTTTTGTCCCTTCTGGCTCTCTTCTACAGTCTGCTGCTGGCTTACTTATCGGTTACACAGTTACAAACAGTTTGCCCCTTATGTTTAATCACGTATGGAACCAATTTTCTCATTGTTCTTTTGTTGCCCCGTGCTTTAAGCCTTTCTTACGCTTCTATTCCTAAATTCATCGTAGATTATCTAAAGTCTTTTTTTGGGGCCGCCGGGCCAAAGCCTCGTCTTATTCCCCATCTGTTGATTGCTTTCTCATTTTTAATAATGGGCCCTCTGCTCTTAAAAAGTTGTCAGCACAAAGCTCATGTCATTAAGGTAACCACACAACAACAGGTCTCATTAGAGGATTTTTATTCTATACCTCAAAAGACAATTCGTCTGGAGAACCGACCGAATTGGGGTTCCGAAAAAGCCAAAGTTGAAATAGTCGAGTTTGCAGACTTTCAATGCTCAGCCTGCCAAAAGGCGGGCATCGCCATGAAAAACAATCTGGCAGGATTTAAGGATGACGTGAGGATGGTTTTTGTAAATTTTCCTCTAAATAACACCTGTAATCGAGCCTTACTGAAACCTATCCATCAATGGGCGTGTGAAGCCGCCATAGCTGGCATTTGTGCCAATCAGGCCGGGCAGTTCTGGGCATATCATGATCGGGTTTTTGCAGCCAGGGAAAGCATGTCCGAAGTGGTTCTTCTGGAAATCGCCGAGGATATGGGATTCGATATGCCTTCATTCAAGCAATGTCTTAAGTCGGATGATGCAGAACATATTTTGGAAAATGATGTGGAAGAAGGCATTCGCTTGGAAATCAACGTAACGCCGTCTATTTTCATTAATGGGCGATTATTCCAGGATTGGAAGAACCAAGAATTATTCCAAAAAGTGATTCGTTCTGAAATGACGCGATAATTTCCTCCGGTTAAGAATATCTGAGAAAATAAAGTTTATGGATAATGACTCTTCAAAATTTTTTGAGCGGAGAATATTTAGCGGGGACAATCATGAGTGACTCTTGCCAAGATGCCTGCTCTTCCAGCCAGGAACATTTATCAAAAGAATACCGCCGGATTCTTTGGATCTGTCTGGCCTTGAACGCCCTGATGTTCTTTGTCCAGACCATCTCCAGCATGGCGGCATCCTCAGCCTCTCTTTTGGCAAACTCAGCTGATTTTTTATCGGATGCCGTCAACTATGGAATCACATTATTTGTAATCGCAGGTAGTGATACATCTAAACGTAAGGCCTCAACAATCAAGGGGCTATCTCTTGCTGCCACTGGCCTCTGGGCGGCATTTGAAACACTACATCATGCTTTTAACCAAAAAACACCTGAAGCGGAAATTATGGGTTGGGTCAGTTTGGTCGCATTAGCGGTGAATGTACTTTGCGCTTTGCTTCTCTATAAATATCGTGAGGGAGATATTAATATACGCTCGGTTTGGATTTGCAGTCGGAACGATGCTCTAGGAAATATCGCCGTCCTGATTGCTGCTGGTGGGGTTTTCGCAACCGCCACCGTTTGGCCAGATGTTGTTGTTGCTGCGATTCTAGCCGGACTTGCTTTGCACGGTGCGTATCAGATTTTGTCGCAGTCTTTAAAAAAATAAGGCATATTTTTTATTTCGATAAAACTTTGTGCACATGACGGTGATGAATATCCGGATAATGGGAATGAGAGTGACGCAATCGGGTGTGCTTGTGCCAATGTGTATGAGGTTCCCCTAAAGAATCATTTGGCCCATGCTCATGTTGGTGATGTTCATCATGAACGTGCTTGTGAGCGTGTTCTAATTCTTCGTGTTCGTGCTCATGATCATGCCGCTCCGTTAAATGCAACCACACACCAACGCCCATCAACAGGCCAGATAATAAAAATTGAAGAGATGGCATTTGCAAAAAAACTAACAGTGAAATCCCGCTCCCCACAAAGGGCGCAATGGAAAAATAAGCTCCTGTGCGCGAAGTCCCGATATGACGCAGAGCCATCACAAAACAGATCAGACTCAAACCATATCCAAAAAAGCCCACCAAACCGGCAAGAACCATTTGATTACCTGAGACAAGCTTGGCACCAAACAGAAAAGCCAGCCCAATATTAGTTAAACCGGCTATGACACTTTTTGCCAAAGTAATATGTAATGGATTTTGTGCAGAGATTTTGCGTGTCAGGTTGTTGTCAATTGCCCAGCATAAACAAGCTGCAGCAATATAGAGAGGGCCAAGGAGTTCTTCCCACTCGGGTTTTCCGCTCCAGGAAATGGCGAGTCCGCCTAGAATAATAAAAAACATTCCCCACGCGATCCGGCGATCAAAGTGTTCTTTAAACACAAACCAAGCTAAAAGTGTGGTAAAAACCCCTTCAAAGTTGAGCAACAGAGAAGCTGAAGACGCCTGTGTCCGCGCAAGTCCATTCATGAGCAGCACGGGAGCTAGGATACCTCCAAAAAAAATTGCCCCTCCCAGCCAGTTCCAGTCTTTGCCTGCTAGAGAGGCTTCGCTGGTTGCTTTCTTTGTGAAAAAAGAGAAAAAGAAAACAATCAGTAAGCCAATCCCTGATCCAAAATACAACAGGCCGGCCAAAAGCCAGGGATCAATTTGACCTAACAAAAACTTTGATGCGGGCGTACTGGCACCAAAAAGAACTGCCGCTAAAATAGCGTAAAGATACCCGCGATTGATTGTACTGGTTGATTGCATACGTCCTTATTCTTAAAGCTCTACCCGCCTAAGTCTTAACGCGTTGCCGATGACCGAAACAGAACTCAAGCTCATGGCCAAAGCCGCGATCATGGGATTGAGTAAAACACCAAACGGGTACAAAACTCCAGCGGCAATCGGCACTCCTAAAGCATTGTAGAAAAATGCAAAAAACAGGTTCTGTTTTATATTTTTCATCGTGGCGCGGCTCAAATTCCTGGCCCGCAAAATCCCGCGTAAATCGCCTTTCACCAGAGTGACTCCCGCGCTCTCCATAGCCACATCCGTTCCGGTTCCCATCGCGATGCCGACTTGTGCCTGAGCGAGTGCTGGAGCATCGTTGATGCCGTCACCGGCCATAGCCACTTTGCGCCCCTGAGATTGCAATTCTTTCACCTTGAGGGCTTTTTGTTCCGGCAAGACACCGGCAATGACTTCGTCAATTCCCAATTTCTGAGCGACGGCATTTGCGGTTGTCTGGTTATCACCAGTCAGCATGACAATTCTGATTTTGTCTTTGTGCAGTTCCTGAATCACCTGGGCAGTGCCCTCTTTAATCGGGTCTGCCACACTCACAAACCCGGCTAATTTCTTATTAATTGCAACAAACATCACCGTTTGTCCTTCCGAACGGAGTTGATCAGCTTTAGTTTCGAGATCAGCAGTATGGAGTCCCAAGCTTTCCATCATTTTGGCATTGCCCAGAGAAACCAAATGGGATTCGATTTGTCCCGTCACGCCTTTTCCGGTTACAGATTCAAAATTCTGTACGGCGGTTAAAGCAATTTTTTTCTCTTTTGCTCCATTCACGATTGCCTGTGCCAGCGGGTGCTCGCTTCCTGCTTCAAGACTTGCGGCATATTTCAGAAGTTCATCAGAATTTAAATCGGCAGCACTTTCAACGCTGACAAGCTTAGGTTTACCCAAAGTGAGTGTCCCGGTTTTATCCACCACTAACGTGTCAATTTGCCGCAATGTCTCAAGGGCTTCAGCATTTTTAAAAAGCACGCCGGCTCCGGCACCTTTACCCATGGCCACCATGATGGAGAGAGGTGTAGCTAATCCCAGCGCACACGGGCAAGCAATGATCAAAACCGCAACTGCATTGATGATAGCGTATGCAAAGCGCGGCTCGGGTCCGATCAAAATCCACAGGACAAAACTTGTCACGGCTACAAGTAAGACGGCGGGTACGAAATAACCGGAAACGACATCCGCCAGTTTCTGAATCGGTGCGCGGCTACGTTGCGCTTGGGCCACCATATGGATAATTTGTGAGAGCAAAGTATCGGCGCCAACCTTTTGAGCTTCAATGATCAAAGATCCTGTGCCGTTTATTGTTGCCCCGATCACCTTATGCCCGCTGGCTTTCTCTACAGGAATAGGTTCTCCCGTAATCATGGATTCATCGATGGAACTTTTTCCTTCGACCACAACACCATCAACGGGCACTTTCTCGCCGGGACGAACACGCAGTTTATCCCCCATTTGGACATGATCCAGCGACACGTCTTCTTCGTTTCCGTTGGAATGAATACGCCTCGCCGTCTTGGGAGAGAGCCCTAACAAGGCTTTAATCGCGGCTCCGGTTTGTGATCTGGCTTTCAATTCCAAAACTTGGCCAAGAAGGATCAAAGTCACGATGACCGCAGCCGCTTCAAAATAAGTCGCGACCCTGCCGGAATGATCCACGAAGGAATTCGGAAAAATTGAAGGCATCAGTCCCGCAACCATGCTGTAACCATAAGCAACGCCTACGCCTAAGCTGATAAGCGTAAACATGTTGAGTGATTTGTTTTTGAGCGATTGCCAACCGCGCTCAAAAAATGGCTTGGCACCCCACAAAACAACGGGTGTGGCTAAAATGATCTCAAGCCAGCGCAAAATTTCGTGAGGAAGAAAGTGCGAAATCGGTTTACCCGGAAGCATATCCCCCATGGCGATGATAAAAAGAGGTAGCGTGAAAATTAAAGAAATCAGAAAACGTCTCTTCATGTCTTTAAATTCAGTCTGATCTTCCTCTAACGAAACGGTTTTTGGTTCTAACGCCATGCCGCAGATCGGACAACTGCCGGGTTCGCTCCGGACGATCTCCGGGTGCATGGGACAAGTCCATTCGGTTTTTGTGGAAGGAGCCAGCGGTTCTTCGGGCTCCAGGGCCATGCCGCATTTGGGGCAACTGCCGGGATGATCCTGTTTGATCTCCGGATGCATGGGGCAAGTATAGAGATGCGCGTTATGAGTCGGGGCTACGGGACTCACTGGTTTAGAGTGATTTGAACAGCAGTTATGGGATGTGGTGGACATAATGGCTCCTTTACCCCTTAGAACGTGCCATTCTCAAAATCTTACAGAAAAAAATCAGCATTTTTGGCAGGTGCAGTTGAAACACCCATGCGTGGCACAGGTGCCGCAGGCGCGTTCCAGACTCATCCTTAAAGCCTGTCTGGCCCGGTGCAGTTTTACGTAGAGGTTATTTTCGGTGATCTTCAGCTCTTGGGCTAATTCTGATACCGAGCGCCCCGATAAGTCGGCTTGTCGTATTAAATGGGCGTATTCGGGCCGTAAGGTTGCCAACAGGTCCACAAAACACGCGCACACTTCTTCCTCCAGATGAGAATCTTCCTCTTTTGCTGTGTTTCCTTTCAACTCGTTTTTAAAATTTGTTAAGCCGCGCTTTTCTGCGCCCTGCGCCCGGTAGTAGTCAATCAGCGTGTTATTAATGACACGGTAAAACCATCTGATCAAATTGGATTCTTCTCTTATGTCAGGGGGAGAGTCTACCATCTTCTTAAAGCTTTGCTGGAGCAAATCCTCGGCGATAGGCACGCCTCCCACACGGTCGGATAAAAAAGAAAGGAACCGTTTATGGTTTTTGACGAGGATTTGCATGATATCAGGATCCAAAGGCTTTAAGATGCCTTGCATGTCTGAAGAGCTTTTCAAGTTTTGTTCCATAATATTTTTAGCTAATAAGTAAATGTAACTCCAGCTCCCAAGCTCATATCACTATCGTAGTGCGTAGAAATGGAAAAATATTTTGTCGCAATATAGCGCAACCCCGCCATGTATTCTTTGTCGGTGTTAAGCATTAAACTCATACGGAGCCGGCTTGTGAGCGGAATATCCTCTCTGCTTAATTGGAAACGTAATTTCCCATCCGAATCAACACGCATATCGGCATTGACGAGCATAGGTAACGTGTATTGCACACCCGCAACAGCCGCTTTACGGTTGTTTTTATTACTTTTCTGGCCGAACCACGTTGTTCCCTCATTGGCAAAGATATTTTTTGGACCACCATCCATTTTGTAATGAACATCAAAACCTACGTAAGGATACAACCATTGCATACGCCCAAAATAGCGGCCCACCATCGTTTCACTTTCGTAACCGTGCATATCCTGATAGCCCAAATGCCACAGGGTACTTGCCTTCCATCTTGTATTGGCCAACATGATTTCGCCATCACTCCCGTTGCTTTCTATGCCGACTCTGGCCATCGAATGAAACATCCTGTCATCCTTGAATAATTGGCGTTGCGCCTTTTTTGGATCAGGAATTTCCGGATTGGGTGGTGAATTTTCATAATGAAAAATTCGTCCCATGCCACTCATCATGTGATAAAGAATATGGCAGTGAAAAAACCAATCGCCACTTTGGTCGGCCGCAAATTCAATCACGTCCGTTTCCATCGGCATGATGTCGATGATGTTTTTCATCGGTGAATAGGCACCTTTCCCGTTGAGTAACCTAAAATCATGCCCGTGCAGATGCATCGGATGACGCATCATACTGTTGTTGAAAAGTGTAATTCTAACGATCTCACCTTTTTTGATTAGAATTTTATCGGCTTCCGACACTGTTTTATTGTCCATCGTCCAGACATAGCGATTCATATTGCCCGTTAGCTCAAATTTTAATTCTTTGACCGGACCAGGAGGTAAAGTCGTCTTCTTGGTGGCGCTCAACATTCCATAATTCAAAGTAACAATCTCCGGGCTTTCATCTCCCATGCTCATGCCGTGCATATCATGCCCAGACATTTTCGAATCAGCTCCCTGCACTTTAACTTTTTTGTTTTTCTTCTGTGGTTTTTCCGCACCCGTGACTTCTGGATACATCACTGTATTCATATCCATTTCTTGATTCTGCATTTTCATGCCCTTCATCTCCACCATATTGCCGTTCATATCCATCATGTCGTTCATCATTTTCATGCCGGCAAAATACTTGAGCTTAGGCAGTTTCGTAGCGGCAACTTTTTCGCCGTGACCCAACCAAAGAGAGGCTGTTTTGGTGCGGTCTTCCGGTGTGACTAAAAATTCGTAACTTTTATTTTGAGGAATCGTGACAACAACATCGTATGTTTCAGACACGGCGATCAACAGCCGATCTACTTCCACGGGCTCAACATCATTGCCATCGCTTGCCACAACAATCATTTTTCCACCGGCATAGTTAAGCCAGAAATAATCGGAGGCACCCGCATTGGCAATTCTCAGCCTAACTTTATCTCCCGCCTTAAATTGAGGTTGTTCGTTTTGGTTTTTTCCGTTGATCAAGAATTTATCGTAATAAACATCACTCACATCCATCGCATTCATGCGTTTCCACTCATTGGTAAGCTTCGTTCCGAAATGACCTTTTTTAATGGCCTCTCCGTAGCTTTGAGTGGTTCCTTTTTTGATGGCAAACCAGTCTGTCGCCGAGTGAAGGCTGCGGTCCACTTCTTTGGGGTTCATGTCCGTCCACTCACTCAGCACAATCGGCAATGTCGGAATATCCCATTCTTTTCGTTTGTTCATGATGAAAGCACCGTACATACCGATTTGTTCCTGAAGCTTGGTATGGCTGTGATACCAATGCGTGCCATGCTGAATAATAGGAAATTTATATAAATGTGTGGTGTGCGGTTTAATGGGCATTTGCGTCAGATTGGGGACACCATCGTATTGATTCGGCAGTATAAGGCCATGCCAATGAAGGGATGTTTCCTCATCCATGTCATTGTGTACATATATTTCTGCGGTGTCGCCTTCAGTAAAAGTCAGGGTGGGCATGGGAATGCTTCCATTGACAGCAATGGCTCGTTTGGTTTTACCAGAAAAATTCACTTTCGTTTCGGCAATATGCAAATCATAGCGAACAACACGCGGCGGCGTATTATTCACAATAGTTTTGATGGGACCAAGTTTTGCCTTGGGAGTTTTCATGGTGCTCATATCATGCATTGAATTATTTTCGCCCATCTTCATGTCACCCATATTATGTTTACTTTGGACATCCTTTTTCATGGGCATTTTCATTTCGTCTTTGGGCTTTTCTTTAACCAATGTCATTCCGCATATCGGACAATTGCCCGGCTTATCCGAATGGATTTGGGGATGCATCACACAAGTATAAGTTGGACCTTGTTTTTGCGACATATCCATCCCCTTCATGTCCTCTGCGGACACGAAGGGGGATAAAATCATGATAAAAACAGACAGGATTAATAAGAGTATTTTTTTCACGTTTTCTCCTTGCCATCACCAGTGTAACGGCTTTTCTAATTTAGGATGCTTTCTTGATCTTACTGATCACAATGATGTTGGTTCCATTTTTTTCATAAACCTGACCAATGACGGTGACTTTTTCTTCGACATAATCGAGAAAAGCCGTATTCACGGTTTTTAACTCATCATGACCGGAACCCATGATCTGATAAATTTTGCCATCATCCGAAAGAATGGCCATCGGCAATCCTTTCTGTGCGCATTCCCTCGCACATTGCTTGTGATCGGGGCCTTTCGAGTCATGCTTGAAGTAACAGGCCATATCAATCATCTGCCCGGTAATGGTTTTTTCCACGCCGGGTTTTTCGTGATTCATTCCTTCGTCATGTTTCTCACCTTCATGAGCATTCACGTTTAATGTGATTAAAAGAAGTCCTGCTATGACCAATATTTTGTTTAATGTTTTCATATTATTTTCTTTCTCCATTTTGGATTTGATTGAGACTGTTCTGGACCCATTCCAAAACAGTCTTTTTTTCCTGGGCGGTTAAGCCCGATTGCCAATGCATTATTTTGTATTTAAAAGGCGGCATGCTGCTATTTTCAGTTACCTTCTGAAGAGCTTTCAAATCATCCACGGGAGAGCCATGACCTTGGAACGGAAAATCAAAAGTCATGTCCATGTGCTTTTTCGCTTCGCGGATGTCGCCGGCAACCGCCCACGAGGCGGGTGGCACAACAACATATAAAGGATGCGTTTGCCCGCTACTGTCGGCGTGGCACATCAGGCATTTCTGCATGAAAACCGGCTTTAAAGTACTCAGGTAGCTTTGGTTGATTTTCTCAAGAGTTTCACAACCGGGGCCGGGATTGACGATTTGAAACCCGTCCTTGTCCACCCGTGGAGTATCTTTTGAAAAACAGCGAACAGGTGGGGCCGCAAGATCACGTTCAGGATAGGTATACGTAAAAAACCGAAGCAAAAAGACGACAGCGATCGCCGACAAAACCATGAGCCATTTCTTTTTCATTTTTTTCACCTTCCAGACACCTTTTACGGTGTTCAGTTTCCCTTACCGCAAAGACGCGTAAAAACACGTCCGCATAAACACAAAAATGTGACTGAAAGGATTTTTAAATAAGAAGAGATGATTGGGTAATATAGAGGGGCCGGATTTCACCCGGTGGCGAATGGGTGAGCCGAACTTGTTTAAAGTTTGGCTGACTGATGAGAGCGGTTTCTGAAGAAGAAACGAGAACCGCGAATAAAAAATCGGCCTTAACGGGGGCCTTTTCAGCCTCGGTCAAATAACCGCTAATTGGGCCATCGTCACAAAGGCAGGCATGTCCCTGCGATTGATGTTCATTCTCCTCATGATGATGACCAGACTGATTTTCATGGCAAGAGGTGCTTTGATGATGGTTACTTACAGAAGTTGTCGGGCAATGACATAAAGCAAGGCTGGCTGAAACAGAAGTGCTCAGGAGTAATGTGAAAAAAAGGCGGAACTTTTTTGAAGCCAAATTAAACATCTTAATTTTTTAGTACTCCATCACTGTATTCATTACAATGTTTTTTTAAACCCAGGCTTGTCTCAAGCGATAACTGACCTCTACCGAGAGAATCCCACCAATGAAAGCTCCGGCCAACCATAAAAGGGTAACGGTGGCCACCAGAGTCGCGCCGAAAAAATAAAAAGCGGCCAGCGACACCAGACTAAAAACTCCGGTATGAACCCATTTATGGTGTTTCACGGATTCGAATTCCTCCAGCGTTAAAAACAAATTAGAAACAAGATACGTAGAACTCATAAATGAAATACCGCACAGGCTCATACATAAGCCGTGTCCGCCGATTTTCATAAACCAGTCGGAAAGAGAAAAATTGGTATGAAAAGGATTAAGGCCAAACTGGTTGCAGATCGCCAGCGACAAGAGGCCAAAAACTGCATGAATTAAAGAAACCTTGCCGAAGACAACCCATGGGTTTGGAAAAAGACGCTTCTTGAGCTTGATGAAAAGCGCCTCCGGCGCACCAACGCCCTCGGAACTTCCTTCCATAAACTCCTTAAATTCCGTCTGCAGATTTTCACTGTCTTTAATCGCCATAATCTTCTTTCTTAAGCATCATCAATTCCCTAAGCCTTCTTAACCCCCGGCTGACCAGCTGACGCGCATTTTCAGTGGAGGTTTCAAGCTTTAAGGCGATTTCCTCAAACGTCGCGTCATCATACACTTTCATGGCCACGGCCGTTTTCTGGTTCGGGAGTAAGATTTCTAAAATCTCATCCTTAGAATCTGTTACAGGCATAAACGTGGGTTGCATTTTTTCAAAAAAATCCTGCTCTTTTAAATCTTCCTTCCTGTTCTTTTTTAAATAATCCACCCAAACACTGCGCATGATCGAAAAAAGCCACGGGGCAAAGGGTAAATTACGCGTATATTGCTCGCGTGACCGGTGGAGCTTTAAAAAGACTTCCTGAATAAGGTCTTGGGCCAGTTGAACCTGAAAAAGTTTTTTGGATAAGAACCCCAAAATCCGTCCTGAATACCGTTTAAATAAAACATCAAAGGCCATCTGTTCACCCTCTTGATATCTTCTCATGAGCTCTTCATCTGACAAATCAGGTTTATCCATTTCATCTCTCAGGGTAATACGATCCGAATGGCTTTTTTGTGACATATATCTATTGGGTATCAAAAATAATTATAATTTCAATAAATCGTTTAATTTGTCACAAATTCAACTCATTGGTCGTATTACCCGCAAAGGAGACTTAATATGAAAACTAAACTCATTATATCTATTCTTGTTTTAACATTATATTCTGCAGGGATGGAGGCATCCGCACTGGCATCTTCCAATAAGTATGAAGCCTATCAAACTCAGGTAGAGGGGACGAATGGAACCTCTGCAGGAGCTCAAGACAGAAAGCACGGTAATAAGTACTGTCGTGAAAAAATGGAACGGGACGGCCGGGGTGGAACTACTCTCCCTAGTGTCTCTGAGGCTGGGCAAAATAGCCCCAAAAACTACAGAAATCAGAACTAAATTATATAGGTTGGGCGGGGCTTCGCTTATATGCGAAGCCCCGCAGAGGCCTCTGCATGAATTTGAAAACAGTTAGCATTCTTGCCCTTATATTTTGTTTTTTGAGTGTCGTGCCGGGACAGGCCATGGCCAAGGAAAAGCTCACATTAGATGAGTTTTTAGGCTTGGTCCGTACGGAAAGCCCCGACTTGGCCATTGAAACGGCCACCATCGATGCGTTTAAATCCCGTGCCTCCGGAATCAATATCCCGCCTGGCATGGTGGGCTGGATGCAGATGAAAACCGGCGGCGATACCAGTAACGGCGTTGAGGTTTTTCAGGAAGTCCCTTTCCCCACAAAAATCATTCAGGATAAAAGAACACGGACTCTTGATTACGAAACCCAAAAACAAATGGGTTTCCTCCAAAAAACAGGAATCCTCGCCAAAGCCCGGGTGGCCTATGTGGAGTTTTGGGGGGCTTCGGCACGCCTTGCCGTTCTAAAAGAAAAACACCATTGGCTCCGCCATCATGCCGAACTCTTCAAAACCACCACGCTTTCCGACAATACGGCCAAGGTCCATTTGTTGGGCGTGGAATCGGAAACGGATCTTTTAGAGAACGAAGTGTTGGAAGCGGAAGCGGCGCTTACTGAGGCGCGTAATCTCTTAAACGGCCTTGTCCCTTCGCTTGCAGAACGGACGCTCGTTCCCGTTGAGCCTGTCCTGCAGAGCCCTAAAATTCCCTCATCAAAAAATCCTTTTATCACGTGGAAGGAAAAGGAACTGAAAGCTAAAAAAGCCGAGCTCGCGCTGGCTAAACAATCCTATCTGCCGGATGTCTCCGTCCGTTTTCGTACCTTTGAGGGGATGTCGGCTTCCCAAGTGGATCGGGAGTTAATGGTAGGAGTAACGGTTCCTCTCCTTTCTTTCGGGCAATCGCGCGCTCAGGTGAAGACAGCAAATGCCGAAAAGGTGAAAGCCGAAGCGGAACTTAAAAAAATAAGCACCACGTCACAATCCATGCTGTCGTCTTTTACAAAAAAAGCGGAGTCGCTTAAAAGCCAATTTTACACCCTCAAAAATAAACTCATCCCACGGGCCAAAGAGAGGGTGGAGCTGATGAAAAACATTTCCCCCCGCACCATGGAAGGCCTGGATGAGCATAAAATGGTGATGACCGATTATCTGGATTTAAGATTAAAAGCCGTGAATTTAAGAGTTGAATACGAAAAAAACTTTCAGGAAATTTTACAACTCACCGGAAATACTCAAGGAGGCACATTATGAACCGAAAAATCTTATTTTTATTTTTTACACTTATAGCCTTAGCGCTAGGCGTAGCTTGCAGTCGTCAAGACAGCCCGTCACCGGGCACGGCGAACGGGGCCGTTCATGAAGACGCGTCCGGATATTGGACTTGTCCCATGCACCCGCAAGTACACCAACATGAAAAAGGAAAATGTCCCATTTGCGGCATGGATTTGGTTCATGTGGAGGCCAAAAAAGAAATCCAGAAAAGTCCGGAAACAAGCGAAGCGCCAAATCCACGCGATGTTCATATCACCAACCAACAGATGAACCTCGCTTTGATCGGCCGCTATACGGTATCGCGCCAAGATTTAGACATCAGCATCCCGGTTTCCGGTAGTATTCAATCGCTTAAAGAAGTTATCCTTCAAATTTACGAATCCGATCTGGCCTTGGTAAAAACAGGAGCCGACTTTTCCGGATTTGCCAGTAGCGCTCCGCAAACAGTGCTCAAAGGAAAGATCACTGGCGTGGATTCCCTTGTTGATCCCTCCACTCGCACTTTAAAAGCTTTGGGAACCGTAGACGGCACAGCGCAAAATATTCCCATGTACGGAGGTTTCCAGGGGAAAATTACGGTGCGCTTAAAAGACCAGATTGTTATTCCTGCCGAGGCCGTCCTGCATACGGGAACGCGTGACTTAGTTTATTTGGTTACGTCCGATAACCATTTAAACCCGCAACCTGTGGTTTTGGGAAGTAAATCCACCGAAGAGTATCAAGTTTTTGCGGGGCTTGAAGCGGGCGAGGTTATTTCCAGCGGCCCTAATTTTTTAATCGATTCCGAATCCAAAATCAGGGGCACTAATGATTAAACGCCTCATTGAGTTTTCCGCCACGCATCGCTTTTTGATTTTCGCTCTGACGGCCGTCCTCATCGTTTTGGGTGTGTACTCGTTAAAGCGCATCCCGCTTGATGCCATTCCCGATCTCTCCGACACGCAGGTTATCATTTACTCCAAATGGGACCGTTCGCCCGAGATAATTGAAAAACAAGTGACCTATCCCATCATCGCCTCGCTCTTGGGAGCCCCTAAAATCAAGTCCGTGAGGGGATTTTCAGATTACGGATTCTCCTACGTGTATGTCATTTTTGAGGACGGAACTGATTTGTATTGGGCTCGAAGCCGCGTGGTGGAATATTTAAGCCGCATTACCGCGCAATTACCTGCTGGAGTGAAAACCGAACTAGGTCCCGATGCCACGAGTGTGGGTTGGGTTTTTCAATATGCCTTGGTGGATGAAACAGGCCAAAGAGATGCGGCAGAACTGCGTTCCCTTCAAGATTGGAATTTGCGCTACCATCTTCAATCCGTTCCGGGCGTTTCGGAAGTGGCGGGCGTCGGCGGCTTTGTCAAACAATTTCAGGTAAAGGTAGATCCTACAAAGTTAGCACTCTTCAACCTTTCGCTCCCTCAAGTGTTGGATGCCGTCCGCAACACCAATCAAGAAAGCGGCGGACGCGTGATTGAATTTTCGGGCACTGAAGCCATGGTGCGTTCCGAAGGTTTGGTGAGTACGGTGGATGAGATTGCCAATGCCGTTATCGATTATCCTTTAAAAAGCAATGCGCCCATTTTGGTAAAACAAGTGGCCGATGTATCCATCGGGCCCGAAATGAGACGGGGAATTACTGATCTGGACGGAAAAGGTGATACGGTGGGCGGTATTATTGTGATGCGCCAAGGCGAAGACGCCCCTTCCGTTATTAAAAGGGTGAAGGAAAAAATTGAAGAAATCCAGAAAACCCTGCCGGAAGGCGTTAAGATTGTCACGGTCTATGACCGTTCCGATTTAATTGAACGGGCAATGGAAACTCTTAAAGGCACTTTGATTGAAGAGCTCATCATTGTGAGTCTCGTCATCTTACTTTTTCTCTGGCATTTTCCCTCGGCCATCGTCCCCATTGTCACGATTCCCATTTCCGTTTTGCTGGCTTTTATCCCGTTGGTGTTGATGGGACAAACTTCCAACATCATGTCGCTGGCCGGTATTGCCATTTCAATCGGTGTTCTGGTAGACGGAGCCATCGTTGAAGTGGAAAACGCGTATCGCAAAATCCAGCACTGGGATGAGAGCGGGAGAAAAGAAAATTTTTTTAAAGTGCGCCTGGAAGCATTGATGGAAGTGGGACCCTCCGTTTTTTTCTCCTTATTAGTGATCGCTATTTCCTTTTTACCTATTTTTACCCTGGTCGATCAGGAAGGCCGTCTCTTTAGGCCCTTGGCGCTTTCTAAAAATCTGACGTTGGCGATTGCCGCCGTTCTTGCCATTACTTTGGATCCGGCCATGCGCATGCTCTTTGCCCGCGCCGATCCTTTTAAAGGGCCTATGCCCTGGCTCAATAAAATCGGAGATACCTTCTTGGTAGGGAAATATTATTCTGAGCATAAGCATCCCATCAGTAAAAGACTTTTTGCGATTTATGAGCCTGCTTTACATTGGGTGTTAGAAAGAAAAAAACAGGTTCTGTTATTTGCCTTTTTAGCTGTGCTCTCTATTTTTCCAGGATTCATGATGCTGGGTTCTGAATTTATGCCTACCTTACACGAGGGAAGTCTTCTCTACATGCCCACGGCCTTACCCGGAATTTCAGTCACTGAAGCTCAACGTGTCCTCACACTTCAAGACCAGATCATCAAAACATTCCCCGAAGTCCAGTCCGTCTTTGGCAAGGCGGGCCGTGCCGATACCTCAACGGATATCGCGCCGCTCTCGATGGTGGAAACAACCATCATCCTAAAGCCTAAATCGGAGTGGCGTAAAAAAGACCGCTGGTATTCATTCTTGCCTAATTTCATGAGCGGCCCTTTTGAGCGTATATGGCCCGAAACAATTTCCGAGGAAGACCTTGTTTCGGAAATGAACGAAAAATTAAATTTCATCGGTATGCCCAATATCTGGACCATGCCCATTAAAAACCGCATCGACATGCTCTCGACGGGAATCCGAAGCACGATCGGCATTAAAGTTTTTGGAGCCGATGTGAAAGTGATTGAAAAAATAGGCCGTGATATCGAAAAAAATTTAGGATCGGTGCCGGGAACACGAGCCATTGTAGCCGAAAGAATCGCCAGCGGTTATTTTTTGGATGTGCGCTTTGATCGGGAGAAACTCAAAACCTACGGGCTCTCGATGAAAGAAGCCCAGGATCAGGCTATGATGGCCATCGGCGGCGAGAATGTTTCCACAGCTTTAATTAACCGCGAACGTTATCCCATCCAGGTCCGCTTTGCCCCCGACTTCAGGCAAGATCAGCAGGCGATTAAGCGTGTGCTCATTGCGACGCCGATAGGAGCTAAAATCCCCTTAAGTGAGATCGCTTCCGTGCACGTCACCGAAGGGGCTTCAATGATCCGCGACGAAAATGCATCGCTTGTGGGTTACGTGTATGTAGATATCGATCCTGCCAAAACGGATGTGGGGAGTTATGTGGATGAGGCCAAAAAAATAGTGAGTGAAAAAGTAAAATTGCCAGAAGGCTACACATTAGCGTGGAGCGGGCAGTATGAAAATATGCAGAGGGTCAAAGAACGCCTCACTATGGTGATTCCACTCACCTTAATCATCATTATTTTTTTACTGCACTTTAATACGGGTTCGTGGGTTAAAACCGGAATTATTCTTTTGGCTGTTCCGTTTTCCTTAATTGGAGCCGTGTGGCTGATGGTGGGTTTAGATTACAATCTCTCGATTGCGGCTTGGGTAGGTATGATTGCGCTGTTGGGTTTAGATGCCGAGACGGGTGTGTTTATGCTGATGTATCTAGACTTGGCTTATCATGACCGCGAAAAAAGCGGCCGCATGAAAACCAGAAGTGATTTGATTGATGCCATCATTGAAGGCGCAGTTCATCGCGTTCGTCCCAAATTGATGACAGTGATGGCTCTTTTCATGGGTCTTATTCCCATCATGTGGTCCATCGGTGCGGGCTCTGATGTGATGAAACGTATTGCAGCCCCCATGATCGGAGGACTTTTTACGTCTTTTATTTTGGAGCTTCTTATTTATCCGGTGCTTTATTTGATGTGGCGGGAAAAAAGTTTAGTCACGACATCTAAATGATTTATTAATTCCAGTCTTCTTGTTGGATTAATGTCTGCACTTTCAAGCGAATTTCATCACGGATGGTTTTTACTTCATCTAATAAGAGTCCTTTAGGATCTTTTAATGGCCAGTCATCACGTTTTAAACCCGGCACAACGGGGCAAGCTTCTCCGCATCCCATGGTGATTAAGAGAGAAGCCGAGCGAGCCAGTTCATCAGTCAGTAATTGGGGTTTCGCCTGAGATAAATCAACTCCTGCTTCTTTCATCACTTCCATCACAACCGGATGAATACCGCTTCCCGGTTGGGTTCCTGCCGAAATCCCAATGGCCTTAGAGGGATTAGCCAGTTGATTAAAAAATGCCGCAGCCATTTGCGAGCGTCCGGCATTATGCACACAAGCAAACAGAATTACTTTTGCGGACATTCATCCTCCTTGCCTAACCATCTAAACAGCATTGTTGCTAAAATTGCCGCTACTATTTGAGAAATAACAAACTGAGGCACATCCACAGGGCGAATCCCTGAAAAAGTATCCGTAAACGAGCGCGCTAAAGTAACAGCAGGGTTTGCAAAGGAGGTGGACGAGGTAAACCAATACGCGGCAGTAATATAAGCACCCACGGCGGATGCAATAACAGGAGTGCTATACCGCTTGCACCCATGAATCACCGCTAACAAGCCGAAAGTAGCAATACCTTCACTTACCCATTGCGCGCTTCCGGTCCGAATATGTTGTGACACCATGATAATGGGTTGCTCAAACATAAAATGTGAGGACCACACACCTATAAAAGCTCCTGCTATTTGTGCTGCAACATAAGCAAACGCACGTGATGCTGATAATTGCCTGTTTAAAACGGCTGATAGCGTCACCACCGGGTTAAAATGGGCTCCTGAAAGCGGAGCAAAAATTAAAATGAGAGCCGCTATCGCCGTACCGGTAGCAATGCTATTGGCCAAAAGGGCAATAGCCACATTGCCGCCGGATAATTGTTCGCCCATGATGCCGGAGCCTACTACCGTGCACAGTAAAAATGCGGTGCCCAATACTTCGGCTACTAAACTCTTAGCAACACCCACCTGATTTTTTGATTTTTCCGGCTTTACGCTCATCTTTATTCATGGCCGGAACATCTTCAAAGCACGACTTAAGGCATTCCAGCAATTTTTTGTGAAAAGCACCCTTGGGCTTGGCTAAACTATAAAACATCCACAATCCGTTATTCCGCGTTTGCACCAGCAAGGCGCGCTTTAAATAAAGCAGATGACGCGAAACAGTGGGTTGAGGCAATCCCAATATAGTAACAATATCACCCACGCAAAGCTCTCCTTGTTGAAGGAGATTTAATATTCGCAAACGAGTCTCATCCGAAAAGGCACGAAACATTAAATTTACATTGGCTGTGGGCATTTATATATTCGCCTATACGAATATAGTTTTGGAGAGTCAAGATAAGAAAATCTGCGCGTCGATTTTATTGGGGTTTAATGTAGGCGCAGGTTTAAAAGAGTAAATTTCGGAGGCGAGGAACGGGCGGGCCTGTTGCCCCGCGTTGCGGGGCAGGGAGCAAAAGCCGTGACGCTGAGCCAAGGCGAAGTGGCGCGGGTTTTGCCTCAGAACGGTTTGTGCACGCGTTTGTTTTCAAGCGCGCGGTTTGTTCTCAAAAAAACTTGAGCCAATTTTCTTTAACGCGGAGCAATTTTGTCTTTGAGTTCTCGCGCCGCCCCGTCTATATATTGGTCCGCGCAATTGGTTTGAAAAAAAGTTCGGACCATTTCGTACAAAGTGCGCTTTTTAGTAAATGTATCGGGTTTTTTAAAAATTTTCGCGGCTTGCGCCGCTTCTTGTGCCGAAAAAGAATTGTCAGAAAGAGGCCCCAAACTCTTGAAAATAAAAGAATTGCCGCCCAAAAAAGCCCTAAGCTGTCAGCCCCCCAAAAGAAAGTTCGTTAAAAAATTACGAGCCCAGCCGCGCTTATTCAGCTACTCAGCAGGTCCCACAATTTTTTATATGTCTTCGCCCGTAGGGCAAATCCATCAGCCTATTTTTTTTACAAGTGGTCTCAAAATTAAAAAGACAAACCCGCTAGGGTTTCTCAGCGAG